>CAJQTC010000012.1 GCA_905618885.1 uncultured Pelagibacteraceae bacterium | reverse complement strand
ATACTTTTGAGCTAAAACGACTATTGTAATTTAATTGCATACTATTTAAATATATTTAAACTGAATAAATAAGACAAATTTATGATAAATCAAATTATAAATCAGGAATTTAATTGAAAACAAACCTTACTTTAACTGGCATGATGGGCGTAGGGAAATCAACCATAGGTAATGCTGTTTCACGGGGGCTTTCAATGAAATTTGTAGATATAGATAGAATTATCGAAAATAAGCTAAGTTTAACTGTCCAAAAAATTTTTGAAAAGAAAGGAGAAGCTTTTTTTAGAGAATTTGAAGAAAAAGTTACACTTGAGGAAGTTAAAAAAAAAAACAGAATCATATCATTAGGGGGTGGAGCTTTCATGAACTCAAAAATTAGAGATTGTGTTACTTTATACTCAAAAAGTTTTTGGCTCTATTTAGATATAAACCTACTGGAAAAAAGACTCATTAATTCTAAAAAGAGACCTTTGTTAATTAATAAGAATGTTAGAATAAATTTAGAAAAAATCTACAAAGCAAGAAAAAATACTTACTCTCTTGCTGACTACAAAATAAACTGTAATAATTTAACTGCCAATCTAATAACTAAAAAAATAATCAATCTTTATGAAAACGACTAAATTAACAGTAAAAAATTTAAGCTCAAGTTACTCTATAATTGTGGGCAGAAATATTTTAAATCAAATCTCGTATCAAATTAAAACTTTGTGCCCTGAGGCTAAAAAAGTTGCTTTAATAGTAGATAAAAATGTTCCAAAAAAATTTAAAATTAAGTTAAAAAAATATTTAAACAAATATAAAGTTTATACGTTCGAATATTCTGTTAATGAAAAATTTAAATCATTCATAAATGTGAATAAACTTGTGGAAAAATGTCTCGCAAATAATTTTAATAGAAGTGATGTTTTAGTGTCATTAGGTGGTGGTATCTTAGGAGATTATAGTGCTTTTGCTGCAAGTATTATAAAAAGAGGAATTAACTTTATAAATATTCCTACAACTTTATTAGCTCAAGTAGATTCTTCTATTGGTGGAAAAACAGGGGTGAATTCAACACTCGGTAAAAATTTGATTGGAACATTTTACCAGCCTAGAGTTGTTATTTCTGACGTTGAAATTTTGAAAAGTTTACCAAAAAGAGAAGTTGTTTGTGGATATGCTGAAATTTTGAAGCATTCTTTAATTTTAAAATCTAATTTTTTTAATTGGTTAAAAAATAATTCACAACAATTATTAATAAATAAAAATTTAAATTTGTTAAAAAAAGCAATAATTGAAAGCTGCAAAATTAAAATTTATTTTGTTAATAAGGATATCTATGAAAAGAATGTTAGAATGATATTAAACTTTGGTCATACTTTTGCTCATGCAATTGAAACTCAAAACAACTATTCAAAACGTATAAATCATGGAGAAGCTGTGATCATGGGTATGATGATGGCTACTAAATTATCCTACGAAAAAAAATTATGCAGTTTGGATGCTCTTAATCAATTAAAAGAAGTTTATGATTTTAATAATTTAAAATATGATATTAAAAGATTTTTTAAGAAAAGTGAGTATGCTAAAATCATTGAATATATGACTGCTGATAAAAAAAATAATGATAGAAAAATTAATCTAATTTTGTTAAAGAAAATTGGCTTGACAACACAACCTAATATGTACAAAATTTCAAGTATTGATCTAAAAAAAGTATTTGATAAAATTATTTAATTTTTATTTCTAAAGCATGAATTTTATATTTTAGCTCTTCTGCGAAAAGTGACATAATTTGCCTTTGAGCCATAATTTTACTCAATGAACATAAATAAGCAGAATGGATTTCAAGTTTTAAGTGGTATTTTTCAGAATTGAAAAACCTGTGTTTTTTATGTTTATTACTGTTATCGATTATTAAAATTTTTTCTACTTTAATATTTTTTTTAATTTTATTTTCTACAAGCCTTAAAAAATCATTCATATAATCTTAATTTACTATATAACTAAATTTTTTTGTATGAAAATTATTTGTGATTGGGAAAATTGCGATCAAACTGGCAGCTATCGAGCTCCTCTAGAAAGAGACAATAGCAAGAAGTATAGATTGCTTTGCTTGGAGCATATTAAAATTTTTAATAAAAAATGGAATTATTTTTCTGATATGACTGACCAACAAGTTGAATATTTTGTTAAGTCAGATTTAACTTGGCATAAAGCAACTAAAAGTTTTAGCTCTTCAGATAATTTTTTTAATATTCTTTGGAACAATGCTCTAGAAGATAAGCTGAATATTTTTAAATCTGAAAGTTTTAATGAATATAAAAGAACCCAACTAAGCAACACAGATAGAGACGCATTTGATGCTATGGAATTAAAATATGACGCTAAATGGGAAGAAATCCAAAAACAATTTAAAACTCTTGTAAAGAAATTTCATCCTGATAAAAATCAAGGAAGTAGAAAATTTGAAGAAAAATTAAAAAAAATTACTCTGGCATACAGTCAACTTAAAATTACTATAGGGAAAAAAAAGTGACAAATTTATCATCAATTAAAAAGCCAGATATTAAAATATCCGTAAAGCAAACTTTCGGTATAGATACTGATATGGAGATAAATGCATTTTCTAAAAAAAATGAATTCGTACCTAAAATCGATCTAGATTATAAATTTGATAGAGACACAACTTTAGCGATACTTTCTGGATTTGCGTTTAATAAAAGAGTTTTGATTCAAGGCTATCATGGAACAGGAAAATCTACTCACATTGAACAAGTTGCAGCAAGATTGAATTGGCCATGCGTAAGAGTGAATTTAGATAGTCATGTTAGTAGAATAGATCTTATCGGAAAAGATGCGATTGTTTTACAAGATGGAAAACAAGTTACTGAGTTCAAAGAAGGAATCTTACCTTGGTCGATACAAAATCCAGTTGCATTGGTATTCGATGAATATGATGCAGGTAGGCCAGATGTTATGTTTGTTATTCAAAGGGTGCTTGAAAGCGAAGGAAACTTTACACTTCTTGATAAAAATAAAGTTATTACTCAACATGATTATTTTCGAATGTTCGCTACGACTAATACGATAGGCCTTGGAGATACAACTGGTCTTTATCATGGAACACAACAAATTAATCAAGGCCAGATGGATAGATGGAATATCGTATCAACTCTTAACTATTTGCCTTTTGAAAAAGAATTGGAAATAATTTTAGCAAAAAATAAAACTTATAACTCTAAAGAAGGTAAAGAAAAAATCTCTAATATGATTAAAGTTGCAGACCTGACAAGAAAAGGTTTTATAAATGGAGATATATCTACAGTTATGAGCCCAAGAACAGTTTTGCATTGGGCTGAGAATACAAAAATATTCAATGATCATGGGTATGCTTTCAGATTAACTTTTCTAAATAAGTGTGATGACATGGAAAAAAAAATTATTTCTGAATACTATCAAAGATGCTTTGGCGAAGATCTTCCAGAATCATCAGTAAATGTTACCATTGTCTAAATGGAGAAAAATACTGAGATATTAGAAAATTTCAAAAAAGCAATTACATCTACAATTAAATCAATAATTGGAAGCCAAAAGATAGAAATAATATTCGGTAACGAAGTAAATAAAAATAACAAAAAAACTATCTACCTACCAAGCCTTAAAAATATAAATAATAAGATTGATTATATGAAAACTCGAGCCTTAGCAGACTCTGAGGCTTTAAGGTTAAAATGTTCAGATGTAAATATTTATAATTTATTTGAGCCCCAGGGTAATACTTCAAAATTACTGTACGCCGCTGCTGAAAAAATTAGATATGAAAATATTGGGTCTTTATATTTTAAAGGTATTAAGAAAAATTTAAATTTCTTTTACGAAAATAAAAATAAAAAAAATATTGAAAATAGTAATAATGAATTTTTAGATGCTTTTGAGTACTATTTGAGAAGTAATATTTCAAAATTTAATAAAAATAAAGATTTAGATCATAGTTATAAAAAATATAAAAAAGAATTAGACACTAAATTAAAAGACAAATTGGAGATGCTAAATAGATCACTTTTAGATCAGAAAAAATTCAATTCTTTAATTTCAAAGATAATTTCACAATTAAAAATAGATGATAACACTGACTCTAGTGAAAAAGAAGAAAGTCAAAAAAATACAGATAGTTTAGAAAACACAGCTAAAGATGAAAACAATCAAAGCTCTAAAGATAATGAAAGTAATGAGATGACTATTGATGCAAATTTATCAGATGTCGATCAACCATCGACTGAAAGTGATAAAGAAATTGAAATTAGTGAAGACGAAGATCTTCTTAATTCTCCAAAAAATAGTAAAAGGTCAAATAAAAATTTTGGAGACTCAAAATATAAATCTTATACTCAAGAATTCGATGAAATTATTTTTGCAGAAGAATTGGAAAGTAAAGAAGAACTTTTGAGGTTAAGACAGAACTTAGACCAACAATTACTAGGTTTAAAAAATTTTATCTCTAAGTTGGCTAACAAATTACAAAGGAAGCTACTGGCAAAGCAAAATAGGTCATGGGAGTTTGATTTGGAAGAAGGTTCTCTAGATACTTCAAAATTGACAAGAGTTATTATAGACCCTCTTAATTCACTTTCTTTTAAAAAAGAAAAAGATATCAAATTTAAAGATACTTTGGTGACTATTCTAATTGATAATTCTGGATCCATGCGAGGAAAACCAATTTCAGTAGCAGCGATATGTGCTGATATTTTGGCGAGAACTCTGGAAAGATGTTCTGTTAAAGTTGAGATTTTAGGCTTCACTACTAAACATTGGAAAGGTGGACAAAGCAGAGAAAAGTGGACTGATAATCAAAAACCAGTATTTCCTGGGCGCTTAAATGATTTAAGACATATAATCTATAAATCTGCTGACACTTTGTGGAGGCAATCAAAAAATAATATGGGTCTAATGCTTAAGGAGGGACTTTTAAAAGAAAATATTGATGGTGAAGCTTTAAGATGGGCCTACAGTAAAATTCTCAAAAGAAAAGAAGAAAGAAAAATATTAATGGTTATATCAGATGGCGCACCAGTAGATGATTCTACTTTGTCTACAAATGCAAGTGACTTTTTGGAAAATAATCTGAAACAAACGGTAAAATGGATAGAAAAAAGTTCTTCTGTAGAGTTATTGGCTATTGGTATTGGTCATGACGTAACAAGATATTATAATAAAGCAATTAAAATTGCAGACGTTCAAGATCTTGGGGATGTTATGATCAATCAACTAACAGACTTGTTTAGTGAAGATAGGAAAAAAACTATTCACTAAATTAATATTTTTTTTTAACTAGCTAACTATAATATATTTAAGAAAATTTTCTTTTATTTTTATCAGCTATTTTTATTATTAATAATCTAAAAGGTATTAACATCAGGAATGCCATTAAAATTTTTACAAATAAATCTCCAAAAGCAAGTGTCACCCAAGGGATACCTGTTCCTAAAAAAGAAATTGAAAAAAATAAAAACGTATCAATAATTGAACCAAAGATTGATGAGGTCACTGGTGCTACAAACCAAATATTATTTCTAAATTTTTGAAAAATTTCTATATCTATAAGTTGAGCGACTAGAAAAGCCACACCTGATCCTATGGCTATTCTGATTGATATAACATCTTCAAAATTTGTAGAAACAAAAAGCGTTAATAAAATTCCAAATATAAAACCAAAATATACTAATTTTCTAGCTTTTTCTTTTCCAAATCTTCTATTTGCTAAATCGGTGATTAGAAATGTTATAGGATAACTAAACGCGCCATAAGTTAATACATTTTGTAAATTAAATTTATTTATCGGAAATTGAACTAAATAGTTTGAAATAATTATTACTACTCCCATAGTAAATGAGAGAATTATGAATAAATTTCTATTGGGCTTGAAGTCTGTAGGCACTAAACTGTCACGTTAATACTGATTTTCAATTTCTGGGCTTTTCTTGAAAGTTTTTTTTTTTTTACTGATTTTAAATACTGGTCAAGACCGCCTTTAAAATCGACGGAGCGTACCGCTGCATTTGTAACTTTTAATGAAATATTTTTTTTTAATTTATCACTTTTAAAAGTAACTTTTTTTAGATTAGGTAAAAATCTTCTTTTGGTCTTATTGTTAGAATGACTAACGTTGTGACCCTTTAAAGGTGATACTCCTGTAAGTTCGCATCTTTTAGACATAAATAAGTGTGACAGTTATATAATTCTTGTGTTTAGTATAATCAAGTTAATATATCTAGATTGACAATGAAACAACCAAATAATAAGAAATTTAATGGACTTTTACTTACCTATTGCACAAGTACAAATTAGCATCATTACAATTTTAATTTTAAGCTTTGCCGTTGGTTTTTTATCAGGAATATTTGGTATAGGCGGAGGTGTTTTAATGACCCCTATTCTTATTTTTTTAGGAATACCAGCGACGTATGCTGTGGCTAATGTTGCTAATACTGTTTTAGGGATATCAGTTTCTGGGGCTACCACTCACTGGTATAAAAAAACTTTAGATTACAAAATGGGCTTTATGATTGTGATTGGTGGACTTGCTGGAGCTATTTTAGGAATGCAAATTTTTAAATATCTACGAGAAATTGGTAATATTAATACAATCATAGCATTGCTTTATGTTTACTTGTTAGTAATAATAGGAACACTTATTTTTGCTGAAGGAATTAAAGAAGTAACTGCTTTAAAAAAAAAAATAATACTTAAAAAAAAATTACATACACATTATTGGATTCATGGACTCCCGTTTAGAATACGATTTAGTAAGTCTAAAGTATATGAAAGCGCATTAACACCGATCATCTTGGGATTTATTGTTGGTTTATTTGCATCTATCATGGGAATTGGTGGAGCTTTCTTAATGGTTCCAGCAATGATTTATTTAATTGGTATGCCAACTAAATTAATTCCGGGAACTTCTTTGTTCGTTACTATTTTTATCACAGGATTTGTGGTTATTGCACATGCTGTACAGTTTAAGTCTATTGATCTTGTATTGGTTTCTTTTTTATTATTTGGATCAATTATAGGTTTGCATATAGGTTTAAAAATTTCTGAAAAATTAAATGCTTCAGAGTATAAAGCATTGTTAGCTATTCTATTAATTGCGATTGGAATTTTTATGGGTGTAAAAACATTTATATTTAATAAAAGTGCCGATCTTTTAAGAATCATACCTACACATGATTTTAATTCTGAACTAACTCTTTTAGTAATAAATTTAGCAAAAAACTCACCGATAATTTATGCTTCTTTATCTGTTGTGTTTGTAGTTTTTGCCGGTTTTATTTTTTCCTATATTAGAGAATTAATTCATCACTTTAGATATTCAAAAAAAAATTAAGAACTAATTCCAATAGCTTGTTGAATATTACTTATTTTTTCTTTTTTTAAAATTTCAATTAATTCTTTTTTGATATTTTTTACTACACCGGGACCTTTGTAAACCATTCCGGTATAGAGCTGAATTAACGTTGCTCCAGCTGTAATTTTTTCGAAAGCACTTTGCCCGCTATCAATACCCCCAACACCAATAATAGGTACTCTTCCCTTGTTAGATTTGTAAAAAATTTTAATAAATTTCGATGATATTTTTTGCAATGGTAGTCCAGATAAACCGCCTGCCTCATTTCTTTTTGTGTCAGATAAATTTTCTCTATTTTGATTTGAAGTATTTGTTAGTATTACTCCATCAATCTTAAATTTTAATATTAATTCATTTATATTACTAATTTCTTTTTCTTCTATGTCAGGAGAAATTTTTAAGACTATTGGACATTTAATCTTTTTATCTTTTTTAAATTTGTTAATCTTACTTAGAAGACCAGATAATAGTTTTTCTTCATGAAAGTCTCTTAAGCCTTCTGTGTTTGGAGAAGAAATGTTAATAGTAACGTAATTAGCTAGTTTGTTTAGTCCGTCAAAACATTTAATGAAATCTAAAGTTTTATCTTTTGTATTTTTATTTGGACCTATATTAATTCCTAAAAAATCTTCTGGTGGGCTTTCAGCTAAACGATTAGAAACTATTTCTACCCCATCGTTATTAAAACCTAATCTATTTATCATTGCTTTATCTTTTTCAAGTCTAAATACTCTAGGTTTAGAATTTCCTAATTGGCTTTCGGGTGTTATTGTTCCAACTTCAACAAAACCAAAACCAATCTTAAATAATGAATTGTAAACTTCAGCACTTTTATCAAAACCAGCCGCTAACCCTATTGGGTTTTTTAATTTTTTTTTAAATATTTCTGTAGCTAGTATTTCTTCACCATCAACTTTGAAGAAGCTTTTTGGTATAAGATTCAGTTTTAAAGATTTAATTGCTAAATCATGAGCAACTTCTGGATCTAAGCCAAAAATATAAGGTCTTAAAAGTGAAAACATTTATTTGTCTTTTATTTTTTGATTAATTAATTTAATTGTTTCTTTAACGCCAAAAAAGCTTATAAAAAAACCCATTCTTGGTCCGTCTTCATTTCCAAAAAGTACTTCATAAATTAATACAAACCATTCTCTCAATTTTTTTTCATATCCATTTTCTTTTCCCGTTGAATATATTATCGTTTGTATGTCTTCTGGTTTCATGTCCTGCGTAATTGACTCAAGTTTTTTTGTTAAATTTACAAGAGCTTTTTTTTCATTCTCATCAGGAACTTTGTACTTTTTATTCGGTTCCACTTTATCTCTAAAATAATTGATTGCATATTCAGTTAGTTGATCAAGAATAGGATAGTTCTCTGGCTTAATATCGGGGTGGAACCTCTGTATAAACTTCCATAAAATTTCTTTATTTTCAGCGTTACTAGAACCTACTAAATTTAAAAGCATAGAAAAAGTCATAACTATTTCTTCTTTAGGAGGATTGCCATGGTGAACATGCCAAACCGGATTCAGTAATTTCTCTCTCATTTCTTGTTTGGGAAAATTTTCAATTAATGAAAGATATTCATCAACTGCTTTTGGAACAACATCGGAGTATAATTTTTTTGCCCGTGTTGGATTTTGGTACATATAAAGTGATAAACTTTCAGGTGACGCATATCTTAACCATTGGTCTATTGTAATTCCATTTCCTTTTGATTTAGATATCTTTTCACCTTTTTCATCTAAAAATAATTCATAAGCAAATCCATTTGGCGGTCTTTTACCTAAAGTTTTACAAATTTTATTCGAAAGTATCGCACTTTCAGTTAAATCTTTTCCATACATTTCAAAATCAACATCAAAAGTAAACCATCTCATAGCCCAATCTACTTTCCATTGTAATTTACAATTTCCATTTATTATTTGAGTTTCTAATTTTTTTCCATTGTTATCAAAGATAACTGTACCATTTTTTTTATTCATTTCTAAAAGGGCTATTTCTAAAACTTTACCTGTAGTTGGGCATATTGGTAAGAATGGACAGTATGTTTTTTTTCTTTCACTCCTTAAAGTTGGTAAAATAATTTCCATAATTTCATCATATTTCTCTAAAACACGTATTAACGAATTATTAAATTTCCCACTTTTATAATTTTCGGTAGAACTCTTGAAATTAAATTTAAAATTAAATTTATTTAAAAAATCTTTAAGCATTTCATTATTGTGTTTTCCGAAGCTGTCAAATTTATTAAATGGATCTGGAATACTACTTAAAGGCTTGCCAAGATTTTCATGAAGTATTTTACTGTTTGGTATGTTGTCCGGTACTTTCCTTAAACCGTCCATGTCATCCGAAAAAGTTATAAGATCAGTCTCGATATTTTCAATATGATTTAAAGCATTTATCATCATTGTAGTTCTAGCTACTTCGGCAAATGTTCCAATATGCGGTAGGCCACTTGGACCATAACCAGTTTGAAAGGTTATTTTGTTTTTGGATTTTATTAAATCTCTTCTGCCTTTTAAAAGTTTTCTAATTTCTACAAAAGGCCAGGAAGAAGTTGATTGAATTAAATTAGCATCAAGCATAAGAGTGGTTTATTAAATTTTATAGTTAAAATACAGATATAATTACAAGATAATAAGTTGAATTTCATAGGCATTTAAATAATCTATTTTTATCATGACTTCGAACAAAACTGTTTTTTTTATAATTGGAACTTTATTAATTGTCCTAGGTTTCTTTATGTTGATCCCTTACGGAGTGCAATTATTTTATAAAGAGAATAGTCACAGCTTTCTATCATCTTCATTTATTACAATTTTAATTGGTACTATGTTTGTGCTAGCTAACTTACAAGAAAAATATCAATTGAATCTTAAGCAAACATTTTTTTTTTCAACTTTTACATGGATCGCAATAGCTTTTTTTGGTTCGATACCTTTTGTTCTTTCTGATCTTAATTTTTCTTTTAGTGACTCATTTTTTGAAAGTATGTCTGGAATAACTACTACTGGTTCTACTGTTATTGTAGATTTAGATTCGTCACCTAAAAGTATATTACTTTGGAGAGCTATTATGCAGTGGCTTGGAGGAGTCGGAATAATTGTAATGGCTATTACTGTCCTGCCTCTTTTAAAAGTTGGTGGTATGCAATTATTTAAAATAGAAAGCTCAGACAAACCAGAAAAAATTTTACCGAGAGCTACCCAAGTTGCTTTTATTATAATTTCTATATATTTAGTTTTGACTTTCTCTTGTGCCTTTTTTTACAAAATTCTTGGAATGAATATTTTTGACAGTGTTGCTCACGCGATGACAACAATTGCAACGGGTGGTTTCTCAACACACAATCAATCTATAGGTTATTTCAAAAATTCAAATATAGAAATAGTTGCTACGATATTTATTATTTCAGGAAGTATACCATTTATTTCTTATTTAAAATTTATAAAAGGAAATAAAAAAATTTTTTTTCAAGACATACAAATTAGGGGCTTGGTTTATCTTTTTATTTTTTCTACTTTAATTATGTTTTTATATTTATTATTTAATAACAATGACAATGACAATTTACTAATTGAGAAAATAAGGATAGCTTCCTTTAATGTTGTGTCTATTTTATCAGGAACTGGATATGTAACAAATGATTTTAGTCTATGGGGGAAATTTCCATTAATTTTTTTTCTATTTTTAATGTTTGTGGGAGGATGTGCGGGATCTACGGCTTGTGGTATAAAAATATTTAGATTTCAGCTATTGTTCTTATATGTAAACAATCAAATTAAAAAAATAATTTATCCAAATAATATATTTATTCTGAAATATAATAATCAAAAAATTACAGATGATTATATGAGTTCTATAATTATTTTTATTTTTGCTTATTTGTTTATATTTATTTTAACTGCCATGTTACTTTCGGTGACTGGCCTTGACTTCTTGTCTTCGATTTCTGGTGCAGCGACATCGATATCAAATGTAGGCCCTGGTCTTGGTGAGGTGATAGGGCCAAATGGAAACTTTAAGTCTATACCAGAAGTCTCTAAGTGGATATTATCATTTGCTATGCTACTTGGAAGATTGGAATTATTTGCAGTCTTAATATTGTTTTTTCCGTCATTTTGGAGGGATTAGATTAAAATGGATTTATCAAATTTTATTAAACCTTATTTAGATCGAAGAATGTTAAGAATTTTATTACTTGGAATAATGAGTGGTTTTCCTTGGGTATTAATAGGCAGTGCTTTAAGTTTGTGGTTAAAAGAAAATGACTTAAGCAGATCTACAATTGGATGGGCTGGGTTAATTTTTGGTGTATATGCAATTAATTTTTTATGGGCTCCGTTAATTGATCGATTACATCTACCATTTTTATCAAAAAAAATAGGTCATAGAAAATCCTGGATAATTTTAATGCAGCTAATTATTTTTATTTCTTTGTTAATCTGGAGTTTGTTAGATCCTACTAAAAATTTATGGTTAGTAATTGCAGTGGGATTAGGTATTGCGATATCTTCTGCCACTCAAGATATAACAATTGACGCTTTAAGAATTGAACAAATAGGAGAAAATGAAAAGAATCTCTTAGCTGCAGGAGCGGCAGTATCAGTAGTTGGTTGGTGGACAGGTTATAAAATTGGCGGTTTGGTATCTTTACTGAGCGCTGACATACTTCAGAAACAAGGGATAGAAAATTATTGGCAAATTTCTTTTTTAATACTTTCAGGAATCATTGCTTTCTGCAGTATAGGCTTACTTTTGATACCAGAAAAAAATTCTAAAAAAAAAATAATCTCTCAAAATATTGCTGATCATAAAATATTATATAAAATTGGAATTTTTAATGTCTTTACTAAAAGTTTTGCTTGGCTTTATGGCGCTATAATTTATCCTTTATCCAGTTTTTTTAAAAAAAATACAATTAATGTAGCTTTATCAATACTAGGTTTTGTTTTTTTATTTAAGATTGGAGAAGCTTTTCTTGGAAGAATGTCTCTAGTATTTTATAAAGAAATTGGGTTTTCTAAAACTGATATAGCGTTATATTCAAAAGGGATAGGCTGGCTAACTACAGTTACGTTTACTTTGCTTGGTGGATTGTTTGCAGTGCGCATGGGTTTAATTAAAGCTATGTTTTTGTCTGGAGTGTTTATGGCCTTAACAAATATTTTATTCTCTCTTTTAGCTTGGGTTGGTAATTCTGAAATCTTGTTTGCATTTACCGTTCTAATAGATGATTTAGCTGCTGCATTTGCGACTGTTGCTTTCGTGGGTTTTATTTCAGCTTTAGTTGATAGAAATTATACTGCAACTCAGTACGCTCTTCTTGCTTCAATTGGTACCGCAGGTAGAACTCTTTTTGCTTCTTCTTCGGGCATGATGGTTGATTGGTTGAATGGAAATTGGATTATATTTTTTATTATTACAGCCTTAATGGTAATTCCTTCATTGATTTGCTTGTTTTTAATTAGGAAAAAATTGAATTTAAATGAATAACCTTTTTTCAAGTAATTTTTCAATAGTTAATTTACATAAAAGACCTACATCGAAATCAGAGGTAGTCACTCAAATGCTTTATGGTGAAACTTTTAGAATAATTAGCAAATCTAAAAAGTGGATAAAGATTGAAATTAAAGAAGATAGATACACAGGCTACATAAGAATAAGAAAATTCATTTCTTATTTAAAGCCAACCCATAAGATTTCTACCTTAAGTGCGAATATTTATAAAAAACCTAATTTTAGAAATAGGATTGGAACACTTCCGTATGTTGCCAAAATTAGAGTAGATGAAATAAATTCAAAATTTGCTAAATTTCAAAATAAATGGATTGAAATAAAAAATATAAAACCTCTTAAATTTAAAAATAAAGATATTTTTCAAGATATTAAAATATTTAAAAATGTGAGATATAAATGGGGTGGAAAAACTTTTGAAGGAATTGACTGCTCAGCTTTAGTGCAAATATGTTTAAATTTTAATAACAAATTTTGCCCTAGGGATAGCGACCAACAAGCTAAATTTTTTAAAAAAAATATAAATTTATATAACATAAAAAAGAATGATATTATTTATTGGAAAGGTCATGTAGCTTTAGCGTTATCAGACAAAACACTTATTCATGCTTACGGACCACTAAGGAAGACTCTTGTAATGAATATTACACAAACTATTAAAAGAATAAAAAGAACAGCTAATTTGGAAGTAGTTTCTGTTAAGAGAATATAGCTTGGGTAAGGTGGCTTCAGTCTCCCTCCACCACCTTATCTACATTATTAACTGATTCGTCTAATTAAATTTAACTCGTATTTGGTGTGTGTATAAATTGATTCTTTAAGAAGTAGCATCTAACGCTCGATACCTTTATCAGATTATGTGCTTTTCAAACATATGCCTTCAACGAAGTAGTTTATTTTTTTGAGTTATTTTAATAATTTTCTGTATGCGAATATTACAGCTAAAACTATTATTAAAGCAGCAATTCCTTGTTCACCAAGAGCATTGAGTAAATTTATTAAATTTGCAGTAACTTGAGATCCAAAAAAAGCTACATCTGGACCAAATACTATTTCAGCTATAACTGATATGGCTAGAAGTAAAATACCTACTTCTAAAAACTTATTTAAATATTTCGTAATTGTTGAAATCCAATTTATCATAATTTTTCCAATTTATTTTGGTCTCCCTAAGTTAAAGATAACTAGAGAGACCGTTATTAAAAGCTATCCCGAGAGAGTAGCATTAATTACTTACTTATAAAGATTTAAAATGATGATAGCGGCTACTAAACCAACTATTCCAGCATCACCTAAAGATTGTACTAGCTCTATAATGTTGCCTGCTATTCCACTAACAAAAGGAACATTTCCACCAAGTAGGCTTACTACGATACCTAATGCAAGAAGAGATATTACTACTTTAGTTAGGCTGTCAAAAATTGACGTTAGTCCTGATATTGCTTTCATGTTTACTCCTTTTTATTTTACAAAAAATCAAAACGAATCATTTCGCTTTGATATGTTTAAATTTACCATCTTAGAATCTTAGGTCACCTAAAAAAAACTTTTATTTGAGTAAGAACCAATAAAAAACCGTTTTTCTTGTATTTATAGTGTTCAAAATGAGTCTTGGAGACAGACAGCTGTACGAATGTAATTAGCTAGATTTAAAAATGCAAATATTAAAAAGTTTTGGTATTGGCGGAGAGAAAGGGATTCGAACCCTTGATACGATTGCTCGTATACACGCTTTCCAAGCGTGCGCCTTCAACCACTCGGCCACCTCTCCTTATCTTATTTAATTTAATTTAATTTAGAAATTAATTCACTTAATCTCTCTAAATATTCTTTTTTTGTAGGTAGTTTATTTTCTTTCATCTTTTGTTGAATAGTTTCGTAATTTTCTTTTATGTGATTAATGACTTTAAAGAAGCTATCAGAATTTCTTTCAGCCACGAATATTCCTTTTTTATCTCCTATCACGTGTTCAATATTTTTAAAAATAATAACTGGTCTTAATCTTGAAAGAGACTCGAGCAACGCCATAGGATGTCCTTCCGTATAAGAGGGTAAAACAAAAATATTATGATCATCATAAATTTTAATTAAATTTTTTTCGTTATTTTCTACTTCATATACGTGAATATTATCTTGAGTTGTTAGGTTTAAAGAATTTTTTTCCGCTCCAACAATAGACAATGAAAAACTTTTGTTATTATCTTTAATTATTTCTAAAAGTGAAAAAATTCCTTTTTCTTTTTTTACTCTACCTACGTAAAGCAGTTTAATGCTATGAGTTTGAATTTCTTTATAATTTTTTAACCATTGAGTAGTAATTTGTGACGGAGCTACAATATCACCTACTTTATTTTTTAGTATATATTTTCTACAGCTAATCAATGATGAAATTTTAGAAAGCGTAGAAAACATTAGATGGTAAATTATTGGTCCAAAAAATCCAAAAATAGCTTTGTACTCTGCATATCCGTCGCTCCTTAGGTAAATAATTGGTTTTTTTTTAAAAAGCTTAATTAAAATACAAGCTACAAAAGTAAATGGAGATATAGATATAATTAAATATTTTGAATTTGTATCTTTTAGAGATCTAAGGATTCCCAGTAAGTAAGATAGGATATTTCTATAAATTTTTATATTTTTTATATTAATCTTATGTGATCTAATTTTTTTGGACTTTCTTCCAATTAGATGAACTTCAAATTTATTATTTAACCCTTCAGGAGTTGACTTGAGATCGATGTTGTCACAAAAAAAACTTTCTTCATAATTAAAAATACTTTCATTAGAAATTATAAATAATTTTTTCATTAAGTTTCTTTGTTAATTTTCAAAACCCCGATAAACGCCTCTTGTGGTATTTCTACTCTACCAAATTGTTTCGATCTGGCTTTTCCTTTCTTTTGTTTTTTTAATAACTTTTTCTTACGGTCACCAGCACCACCACCGTGTATTTTGGTAAGCACATCTTTTGAGAATCCTTTTATAGACTCTCTTGCTACAATTTTTCCTCCTATAGCTGCCTGAATTGGGATCATAAAATTATGTCTAGGTATAAGATCTTTTAATTTTTCACAAACTTGCCTTCCAGTTTTTTCAGCAAAATCCTTGTGTATGATCATTGCTAAGGCATCAACAGGTTCTGTGTTTACTAGGATACTTAATTTAACTAAATCTCCTTCTTTGTGGCCAGTAATTTCATATTCAAAACTAGCATAACCACTTGAGACGGATTTTAATCTATCATTAAAATCAAAAACTATTTCATTAAGTGGTAAATCATAAGATAAAACAGCACGATTTCCAGAATAAGTTAGATTAGTTTGAATTCCCCTTTTATCCTGGCAAATCTTTATTATAGTTCCTAAATATTCATCTGGAGTAATAATAGTAGCTTTAATCCATGGCTCCTCAATTTTTTCTATATATGTTGGGTCTGGCATATTAGAAGGATTCTGTAGATCTATAATTTCTCCTTTAGATTTATGTACTTTGTAAATTACCCCAGGAGTAGTTGTTATTAAATTTACATCGAATTCTCTTTCAAGTCGTTCTGTTGTAATTTCTAAATGTAATAATCCTAAGAAGCCACATCTAAAACCCAGACCAAGTGCACTTGAAGATTCTGCTTCATAAGAAAAACTTGCATCATTTAATCTTAATTTAGCTAAACCATCTTTTAATTTTTGATACTCGGAGCTATCAATTGGAAACAGTCCACAAAATACTACGGGTTTACTAGGTTTAAAACCAGGCAGTGGTATGTTTACAGGATCTGAAGCGTCACAAATAGTGTCACCTACTTTTGTTTCTGAAAGCGATTTAATACCAGTAATTATAAATCCAATCTGTCCAGAATTCAGCTGATCTATGTCGGTAGGTTTTGGTGTAAATACTCCAACTTTCTCTATTACATATTCTTGGTCGTTAGACATTAATTTTATTTTAATACCTTTTTTAATTTGCCCATCAATTACTCTTACTAGAATAACTACTCCTAAATAGCTGTCGTACCAACTATCAACTAATAATGATTTTAACTTACTGTTTTCATCTCCTTTTGGTGAAGGTAAAATTTTGATAATAGATTCTAAGATATCATCAATTCCTTCTCCCGTTTTGCCAGAACAATTTATCGCACCAGACGTGTCAATTCCTATTACATCTTCTATTTCTTTTTTAGTTTTATCTACGTCAGAAGCTGGAAGATCTATTTTATTTAATATAGGAACTACTTCATGGTTAATTTCTAGGGCTTGATAAACGTTTGCCAATGTTTGAGCTTCTACACCTTGAGTGCTATCAACTATTAATAAAGAACCTTCACAGGCAGACAAAGATCTACTGACCTCGTAACTAAAATCTACATGACCTGGTGTGTCAATAATATTTAATATATAATCTTTTCCATCCTTAGCTTTGTAATTAAGTCTTACAGTCTGAGCCTTAATTGTAATTCCTCTTTCTTTTTCAATATCCATGGAATCAAGAACTTGGGCTGACATTTCTCGATCAGTTAAACCTCCACACTTGTGGATAATACGATCTGCAATCGTAGATTTACCATGATCTATGTGTGCGATTATAGCAAAATTACGTGTTCTTTCTATGCCAGACATTAGGATCTAATTGTTGCGCCTGTTTTTTCTTTAACAGTGTTTATTATTTTTTGACTTATCTGTTCTAAATCGCTTTCCGTTAGTGTTTTGTCCTGCGACTGAATTACGACATTTATTGCTATTGATTTTTTATCTTCTGGAATATTTTCTCCCACAAAAACATCAAAGGTAATTACTTTTTTTACAATACTTTTGTCTATTTCTTTTATTATATTTTCAAGTTCTCCAACTTTAAAATCTTTATCAATAACAAACGCAAAGTCTCTTTCTGATTTTTGAAAATCAGAAGTTGTATAACATTTTTTGATAGTTCTTGCTTTTTTGTCTGGTTTTGGAATATTTTTTAAAAATATTTCTAGTCCAAAAATATTTTTTTCTTTAAAATCTAAATTTTTAATTATTGCTGGGTGTAATTCACCAAAGTACGCAAGGTGCAGGCCTTTCTCAGATTTTAAATTTACAGATCCTGATCTTCCTGGGTGATAACAAGTCTTTGTATTGTTGCTTATAAAGAGATCACTTTCTTCTAAGCCTAAGTCAATTAATGTTATAATTACGTCCCTTTTGATGTCATAAAGATCTACGTTTCGAGATTTTTCTAACCAGCTTTTTCTATTAACCAATCCAGACCTTAACCCGCCGACAACAGTTTGCTGTTCACCAGGGTTTTTACCAAAAAAAACCGGTCCTACTTCAAAAAAAGATAAATCTTCATAGCCACGATCCTGATTCTTTTTTAAATGAATAATAAGATTTGAGAAGATCGATCTACGAAGAACATCTAAATCTGATGAAATAGGGTTGAGAATCTTTATTTCCAATTCTCCCTTAGCAAGTTGCTTATCAATTTTAGAATCTGTAAACGACCAGGTTATCGCTTCTAGATAGCCCTTAGACGCTAAAGCTCTTTGTGACAAATGAAACAATTTTTGACTAAAATCTAGTGTATCTTTACTTCTCTTTTTTTCAGGCTCTATTAGTTCAATTTTATCGAAACCCTTAATTCTTATTAATTCTTCAATTAGATCTATGTCTTGAGTTATATCCGGTCTCCAACTTGGAGCCTCAACTTTTAATATCTTTTTACTATTTTTTATTTTACAGCCGAGTAACGTCAGAATTTTATTTGCTTCTACGTTTGATATTGTAATGCCGATAATTTTTTTGAATTTTTCAAGATCTAGAGTTATTGTTTTATCTTTTTGGACAGCAGAACCTACAACTGAAAATTTACTGGGTGACCCTCCACATATCTTTACTATTAAAGCTACTGCAAATTCTAAGCCTTCAATTGTTGAATTGGGATCTATACCTCTTTCAAAACGGTATTTTGCATCAGTATTAATATTAAGTATTCTTGATGTTTTTCTTATGGAAGCAGGTAGAAAATAAGCAGACTCTAACAAAATATTTTTAGTATCTAGTTCTACTGAGGTTGTGATTCCTCCAATTATGCCACCTAGTCCTAAAACTCCGTTTTTATCAGAAATTACACACATATCATTTTGAAGCTTATAATTTTTATTATCTAGTGCTTCAAAATTTTCTCCTGACTTTGAGTTTCTTATTATAATTTCTTTATCAATTTTATCTGCATTATACGCATGCAAAGGTCTGTTGAGATCGAACATTACATAATTTGTAACATCAACCACAGCTGAAATTGGCTTCAAGCCCAGCGCAATAATTTTATCTTTTAACCATGAAGGGCTTTCTTTGTTGGTAATATTTTTAATATAGCAACTGCCGAATGTTAAGCAGCCTTGCTTTTTGTCTTTTGATATTGAAATTTTAACGGGTTGTTTAAAACTTTGTTTTAATAAATTTTTTTTTATTTTTATAAGACTGCCAAATCCAGAGGCAGCTAAATCTCTGGCAATACCTCTTACACCTAGACAGTCTGCTCTATTAGGAGTTATAGAAATATCTATTGTTTTTTTTTCTTTGCTTTTAAAGTAACTTTTTCCTATTTCTTTTTCTCTATTTGTTAATTCTATTATTCCGTCACTTTCAGTGGATAAATTTAATTCACTTTCAGAGCAAAGCATACCGCTTGATTCTATTCCTCTAATTTTAGCAACTTTTAATTTAAAATTTGATCTTGGTATTGTTGCTCCTGGTGGCGCATATATAGTCAGTAAACCTTCCCTTGCATTGGGTGCTCCACAAACAACTTTGATAACTTTTTTACCGTCTAAAGTTACATCGCAAACTTTAAGTTTGTCCGCATTTGGATGTTTTTCTACTTTTAATATTTTAGCAATTTTAAATTCACTAAGCTCGCTTTTACTCTCTTTAATACCTTCAACCTCTAATCCAATGCTAGTTAATTGCTCCATTATTTTTGCTTCATTAGCTTTTGTACTTAAGTGCTCTTTAAGCCATGGGTATGTAATTATCATTTACTTAAACCCCTGTAATTGGTTGGTACATCTAAAGGATCGAATCCAAAGTGAGTGAGCCAACGATAATCATTTTCAAAAAAAGCTCTTAAATCATTAATTCCATATTTGAGCATTGCAAGACGATCGATCCCCATTCCAAAAGCAAATCCTTGGTATTTTTCTGGATCTACTTTAACGTTTCTAAGTACGTTTGGGTGTACCATGCCACAACCTAGAATTTCCAACCATTTATCTCCTTCTCCAATTACTATTCTACCATTTTCAATTCTATATCCGATATCAACTTCAGCTGATGGCTCAGTAAATGGGAAATGACTTGGTCTAAATCTCATTTTAATATTCTTAACTTCGAAAAATTCCTTAATAAAATAATCTAAACAACCTTTTAAGTGACTCATAGTAATATTTTTATCTATGTGTAAACCTTCTAATTGATGAAACATTGGTGCGTGAGTTTGATCGCTATCACAACGATATGTTCTACCTGGGACAATGATCTTGAATGGTGGTTTTTCATTCAACATTGTTCTAATTTGAACGGGCGATGTATGCGTTCTTAAAAGAATTTTTTTATTTTCTTCTAAATAAAAGGTATCATGCATATCTCGTGCTGGATGATTTTCAGGAGTATTTAAAGCAGTAAAATTATTGTACTCTGTTTCAACATCTGGCCCTTCTGCAACAGAAAAACCGATTTCAGAAAAAATAGATGAGATTTCATCTATCACCTGAGAAACGGGATGAATTTTTCCACTTTGAAATGATCTTGTTGGCAGTGTTACGTCTAATTTTTCATCTTTAAGTTTTTCGTTAACTTCTAATGTTTCAAACTCTAAATATTTTTTTTCTAGTTGACTTGTTAAGCTATCTTTTAATTTATTTAAAGAGGATGCAAATTCTTTTCTTTTATCTGCTTCTACAGATCCTAAGCTTTTAAATTCATTTGTAATTTTACCACTCTTGCCAAAAAATTCAGTTTTTAAATTTTGTAGTTCGTCTTTTGACTTTATAGAATTAAATTTTTGTTTAAAACTAGAATTTATATTGTCTAAATCACTCATAGAGTTTTTTGATTCTTTTGGTTAATGTAGGATAAATCAAAGACCCTGATTAGTTAAGGGAGGATTGAGCTTTTTTTACTATAGTTTTAAAGACTTCTGGGTTGTTGTAGGCTAATTCAGCCAATACTTTTCTGTCTAATTTAATTTTTGACTTATTTAAACCATTTATAAGTTGAGCATATGTAATTCCTTCCGCTCTAGCTCCAGCATTAATTCTTTGAATCCATAACGATCGAAATTCTCTTTTTTTTGTTTTTCTATCTCTGTAGGCATACTGCATAGCTTTTTCCATTGCTTGCCGTGCTACACGGATAGTATTTTTTCTTCTGCCGTATTGACCTTTAACTCTTTTTAAAACTTTATTATGTTTTGCTCTACTAACTACACCACGTTTTGTTCTAGCCATTTTTTTTCTACCTATTGTAAGGCATGTACGATTTTACAATTTTTGTGTCTTGATCAGACATTATCGTAGTACCTCTAAGTCTTCTGATTTGAGCGTTACTTCTTTTGATCATTCCGTGCCTTTTACCTGCTTGTGGTCTTTTTACTTTCCCAGAAGCGGTAAATCTAAATCTTTTTTTTGCTGAACTTTTAGTTTTTAATTTAGGCATAAATGTTGAGGCCTTATATATAGATTAGATATTCTTTACAAGACGATATTATCTTTGTTAGACAGGCTGAATTATCATTATCATTTGTCTACCCTCGAATTTAGGATGCGTCTCTATTTTTCCAACATCTTTTGTGTCTTCAATAATTCTATTCATCAAATCTCTACCTAGATTAATGTGCTGCATTTCTCTTCCTTTAAATTTAACTGTGAACTTAACCTTGTCTTTATTTACTAAAAATTTTTTAGCATTTTTAACTTTAAAATTATAATCATGAACATCTGTGCCAGGTCTCATTTTAATTTCTTTTAAAGCAACTATTTTTTGTTTTTTTTTAGCAATGTTTGTTTTTTTTTGTAAATCATATTTATATTTACCCATGTCCATAATTTTACAAACTGGCGGATTTGCATTTGGTGAAATTTCAATTAGGTCTAGGCCTTCTTCCTTTGCTGTTTCTATAGCTTTTTTTAAAGGTAGAATTCCTAAATTATTTCCATCGCTACCTATGACCTGAACATCGATAGCTCTAATTTGTTGATTAGACTTTGGTCCTTGGGGTTTGCTCCTTCTCTGGAAATAGTTTGGTTTAAAATGTGACACTTAATTAAGAGGAAGTTTATTTGAGGTAAGAATATTCTTAATTAATTCTTCTCTTTTAAAAGTTTCTTGTTTCTCAGATCCAAGTCTACGAACTGTTACCGTGCTCTCAGAAACTTCTTTCTTGCCACAAACTAAAATCATAGGAACTTTTGCTAAAGAATGTTCTCTAATTTTATAATTAATTTTTTGATTTCTTAAATCCACTTCGCATTTTATACCTTCTTTAAATAGATCTTCAAATAAGTTTTTTACATAATCATTGTTTTCTTCTGTTATTGGTAAAATCACAACTTGCGTTGGCGCCAACCAAAAAGGTAATTTACCTGCATAATTTTCAATTAAAATTCCAATAAATCTTTCTAACGACCCAAATAAAGCTCGATGCAACATGACTGGAACTTTTTTAGTTCCATCTTTGTCCACATATGATGCTCCCAGTCTTCCGGGAAGGTTTAAATCTACCTGTAGTGTTCCACACTGCCAATCTCTACCGATTGCATCTCTTAAAACAAATTCAATTTTAGGACCGTAAAATGCACCCTCACCTTTATTTATAGTGTACTCAAGTTTTGATTGTTTAATAGCTGAAAGAAGTGCTGCTTCAGATTTATCCCAAACACTGTCCTCTCCAACTCTTTTTTCTGGCCGATCTGAATATTTCAATATTACATTCTCAAAACCTAAATCTTTATAAATTTTCAAAATTAGATTAGTGACTGTCAAAGACTCCTGGGTTATTTGATCTTCAGTACAAAAGATATGCGCATCATCTTGAGTGAAAGCTCTAACTCTTAATAGTCCATGTAAGGCACCTGAAGGTTCATATCTATGAACTTTACCAAATTCTGATAATTTTAAAGGTAGGTCTCTATAACTTTTTAGACCTTGGTTAAACACCTGTACACAACCTGGGCAAT
Source organism: uncultured Pelagibacteraceae bacterium (assembly GCA_905618885.1). Lineage (GTDB taxonomy): Bacteria > Pseudomonadota > Alphaproteobacteria > Pelagibacterales > Pelagibacteraceae > Pelagilacustribacter. Next base: position 48,007 of record CAJQTC010000012.1, on the reverse strand, counting down.
TCATTGGTTTAATAGCAAATATTTTATCATCTGGAGTTTCCGAGGTATACATGTGTTCACCAAATTTTTCCCAATGCCCAGATTTTTCCCACAAGCTTCTATCTAATATTTCAGGCGTATTAATTTCTTTATATCCTGCAAATCTTTGTTTCATTCTCATGTATTCAATAAGTCTTTGAAAAAGAATCCAACCTTTTTCATGCCAAAAAACAGCTCCTGGACTTTCTTCTCTGAAATGGAATAAATCCATTTCTTTTCCTAGTTTACGGTGATCTCTTTTTTCAGCTTCTTCAATTCGTTTTAAATAATCATCTAGTTCCTTTTGAGTTGGCCAAGATGTTCCATAAATTCTTTGAAGCATTTCGTTGTTCGAGTCACCTCTCCAATAAGCACCAGCAACTTTTGTAAGCTTGAAATGTTTACTAATTTTTCCAGTTGATAATAGATGCGGTCCACGACAAAGATCATACCATTTACCGTGATAATAAATTGAAATTTCGTTTCCTGCTGGAATACTGTCTACAAGTTCAACTTTATATTTCTCTCCAAGTTTTTTATAATGATCTTTAGTTTCTTTTCTTTCCCACACTTCCTTTCGTGTAGGCTGATCTTTCTCAACAATTTCTTTCATCTTCTTTTCAATTTTTTCTAAATCTATTGGCGTGAACGGTTCTTTTCTTGAAAAATCATAATAAAAACCATCTTTAATTGCCGGGCCAATAGCTAGCTTGGTTCCAGGAAATAATTCTTGAACTGCCATTGCCATAATATGAGTGGTATCGTGCCTTATTGCATCTAATCCATCGCTATCCTTATGGGTGATTATTTTAACAGATGAATTTTTTTCTATTACATGAGTTAAATCTTTTAATTCACCATCTACACTTATTATTAATGCTTGCTTTGCTAAAGATTTACTTATTTTTTCGGCGACTTCTAATCCAGTAACTTTTTTTTGAAACTCAATATTACTTCCGTCTGGTAATTTAATTATTGGCATCTAGCTTGTTATATCTTTTTTAAGTTGAATATTGGACATTGTTAGTTTTATTTAAGTAGTTTCTTGTACTCTGTAAAGGTAGTTTGGCACATTTGATCGACATTAAATTTTTTTTCCACATTTTTTCTTCCTTGTTCACCCATTGAAATCAAAGAATTTTTATCCATTTTCATAATTTTATTTATAGCATTGGCCAATTCATTTTGATCGTTGTGTTTATATAATAGACCTGACTTACCATTTAATACCGTTTCTCTTGATCCTCCAATATCACTTGCAATAATAGGCTTCTTCATAGCCTGCGCCTCTACCGCCACTCTTCCAAATGCTTCTGGTTCGATTGAACTTGAAATGACAATATCGCTTAATTTATAGGCTTGTGGCATTTCTTTGCAATTCTCGACAAAGGTTACTTTCTTCCCCAATCTATGTCTTTCTACTAAACCTAAAAGTTTTTTTGAATACACTTTCCGTCCTTGATCAGAGCCTAAAATAATTGCGTGAAAATTTTCTTTGTTATGCTTCTCTAAGAGCAAACTCAAAGATTCTATAAATACTTCATGACCTTTCCATTTCGTTATACGTCCAGGAAAAAGAATTATAAAATCTTTTTTACTGACTTGCCATCTTGTTGCTAAAAAATTTGTTTTTTCTTCCGATGTATTAGTTGCATTAAAATATTCCAAATTAATTCCTCTAAAAATTACCATTAATTTTTTTTTTTTAAGATTTAAAAATTTTTGATAATTTTCGTTTATATGATTAAAAATAAAATTTGAGCCACCAATGATTAATTTCGACCGAACCATAACACTATTATAAAAATGTTTAAATTTATTTGAAAAATTATAAGTCCCGTGAAAAGTAGTGACAAAAATTCTTCTTCCAAAGAAACAAGCCAACAAGCAAGACCAGGCAGGGGCACGACTACGAGCGTGGACTATGTCAATATTGTATATCAACAATATAAAGAAAATGACGATAGAATTAAAAAAAATAATTACTGGATTTTTTGACTGAACTGGTAAACGAATAATTTTTATCTTATCTCTTCTTACAAACTTTAAGAGTTCTCCTCCGCTAGTAATCAAGAATGATTTACAATCTTGTTCAGCTAAAAAATGAGCAAGATCATAGCAACCTGTTTCTGCTCCACCAAATCCTAATTTAGGTATTACTTGTAAAACTTTAATTTTAGTTGTCATAACTAATATTATATATTAACAAATTTAATTTATAACCTGACATAAAAAATAATGAAAAAATTTAAGTATATTAAAATCTCTAATACCAAAAAACTACGATATTTAGACAATTATTATAAAAAAAAACTATATATAATTTTTCTGCCAGGTTTTATGTCTGATATCGATGGGGAAAAGCCTCAGGCTTTTAAAAAATATGCAATAAAAAATAAATTAGGTTTTTTAGCCATTGAATACTCCGGTCATGGCAAATCATCAGGAATGTTTACTAAAGGCAATATAAGTGAATGGTCTAATGATGCTAAAAATTCAATAAAAAAAATTGTTAAAAAAAATAAATTTATACTAATTGGTTCGAGTATGGGTGCTTGGATTGCTTTAAACCAATTTAAATATTTTAAAAATCAAATTAAAGGTTTTGTGGGCATTGGTTCCGCACCAGAATTTCTAGAGAGATTAATGTGGAAAAAATTCACTAAAAAAATAAAAAAAGAAATTAAACAAAAGGGGATAAGTATTATTAAACATGGAGATTCGAAATTTAAGCAAAAACAACATGAATACCCTGTTACATACCAGTTAATACAAGATGGAAGAAAAAATAAAGTTTTATCAAAAAAAATTAATACTAAAATTTACGTTACTATGGTTCATGGAAAGAATGACGAACTAGTTCCGGTGTCATTTTCTAAAAAAGTTCTATCGATATTTATAGGTGCCAAAAAAAAGCTAGTAATAATTAAAAAGGGAGATCACAGTTTATCTAATAAAGGTCCTTTAAAAAAAATAATTAAAGAATTAAGTAGTATCGTTGTGGGCGTAGTTTAACCCCTCAACATAAGTTGGGTATTTTAATTTATAATCAAAAAAAAATTTCATTTTGTTATTATTAACTTTTTTAGAATCTTTATAAAAATTTTTTACCATTTGACTCTCTATAGTGGACAAGCTGACTATCTTTGGTTTCTTAATATTTAAAAGTTTACATCCATATGAAATAAGTTCTTTGGAAGACGCAGGTTTATCATCAGATACATTATAGATTTCATTTGATTTGAATTTTTGTAGAGACCTGAATAGAACATTCGCAATATCCTCAACATGTATTCTTGAAAAAAACTGATTTTTCTTATCAATTATTTTTACATTACCGGTTTTGAGCCTAGCTAAAATATTATTTTGATTAGAGTAAATTCCCGACAATCTAAATATTTGTAGAGGTAAATTTTTTTTTTCTGCAAGATCTAGCCAGGATTTTTCTGCATTCAGTCTACTTATACCATTCGATGATGTTGGTTTAGTATCACTGTTTTCATCTACCCATTTTCCATTGTGATTTCCATAAACACTAGTAGCTGACAAATATGTAATCCACTTTATTTTGTTGCTGTCTAAAATATTTTGAAATTTTTTTACAACTATATCCTCTCCTTTGATTGGAGCTATAGATACCAATATATGGTCTGAAGAGTTTAAACTTTCAATTAATTTTTGGTCAAAAGAATCTTCAGAAAATTGGTAGCTTTCGTAAGATTTATTTTCAAAGTTTTTCTTTCCAGATTCTTCTCTAGAAGTTACTGTTAAATTAATGTCTAAATTTTCTAAATTATTTTTTTTTATAAAATTTTTTGCTACTTGACCAAAACCGAAACAAAAAATATTTTTCTTTTTCATTTAGCTTACTTTCTTGGCTATGTTCCTTAAAGTGATTGGTTGGTCTAGCTTATCTAGCATCTCTATTGGGCATATTTGCTTAAAATTTAGTAATTCTTTTTCATAATTGTCTAATATTATTTTTCCAATATTTGAATTTGTTTCTTTAAAAAAATCTTCTAGATTATTTTTTAAAAAATTTTTCCAATACTCAGTTTCAACTTTTTGCCATATAATTGAAACTGGATTTGCAAAATTTTCAAAATTATTTTTTGGATCATAAATAAAAGCCATTCCTCCCGTCATGCCAGCTCCAAAATTATCTCCTACATTTCCAAGAATAATTACATTTCCACCGGTCATATATTCACACCCATGTGCTCCACATCCTTCTACTACTGCAAGGCTGCCTGAATTTCTAACTGCAAATCGTTCGCCTACTTGCCCAGATGCATACAGTTTTCCTGCTGTAGCTCCATATAAAACCGTATTTCCGATAATTACATTTTTGTTTGAAACTAAGTTGCTTTTACTAGAGGTGCGTACAACTATTTTTCCTCCTGAAAGACTTTTACCAACATAATCATTTGTATCCCCTTCAACTATTAATTTTAATCCCTTGATTAAAAAAGCACCCAGCGATTGGCCAGCACTGCCATTAAGTTTAATGGTTATAGAATCTTCGTTTAATCTATTATCTCCATAAGTCTTGTATAGGTAATGTGAAAGCCTAGTTCCTACTGACCTGTGTGTGTTTTCAATATTGTATTCAAAATCAAACTTGTCTTTAATGTTTATTTTTTCTTTTATGTCTATCCAAATTTTCTCATCTAATGTGTCTTGCACTTTGTTAATTTGTTTGTCTTTACAGAATCTTGGGTTATCTCCTGGATCAGCTTGAACGAGCAGGGGGTTAAGGTCTAAATCGTCTAGATTTGATGAACCTTTGTTTACTTGTGTCAAAAGATCGGTTCTTCCAATAATTTCGTTGATAGATTTGTATCCTAGCGATGCTAGAATTTCTCTAACTTCTTTTGCAACAAAAGTAAAAAAATTTACAACTTTGTCTGGTGTGCCAGTAAACTTTTCTCTTAATGATTTATCCTGACTGCAGACTCCAACTGGACAAGTATTTGAATGACATTGTCTAACTAGTATACATCCCATTGCTACTAACGATGAAGTCCCCATTCCATATTCTTCAGCTCCCATCATGGCAGCCATAACTATATCTTTTCCTGTTTTAAGACCACCGTCAGTTCTTAGGGTTACTTTGTGTCTTAAATTATTAAGCGTTAAAATTTGATTAGCTTCTGTTAAGCCCATTTCCCAAGGAATGCCGGCATATTTTATACTTGTTTGGGGACTAGCTCCGGTACCTCCAGAATGACCAGAAATTAGAATTACATCTGCTTTAGCTTTAGCCACACCAGCTGCTATCGTTCCTATTCCAGTAGAAGCGACTAATTTTACACCAACTCGAGCTCCAGGATTTATTTGTTTTAGGTCATAAATTAGTTGAGCTAAATCCTCAATTGAATAGATATCATGATGAGGTGGAGGAGAAATTAAAGTCACGCCAGGAGTAGAGTGTCTTAACTTAGCTATCTCATCTGTAACCTTAAACCCAGGCAACTGCCCTCCCTCTCCAGGCTTTGCGCCTTGCGCCATTTTGATTTCAATCTCATTACAATTATTGATGTAATCAATTGTTACACCAAATCGTGCTGAAGCTATTTGTTTTATTCTTGAATTGGATGAGTCTCCATTCGCTAGTTTAACAAAACGCTTTGAGTCTTCTCCTCCTTCTCCACTGCAAGAAGCTCCTTTTATTCTGTTCATTCCAATAGCTAAAGTCTCGTGGGCTTCTGCAGATAGTGCTCCATGGGACATACTTCCACTTCCAAATCTTTTTAAGATACTCGATAATGGTTCTACTTCATTAATATTAATAGATTCTTTCTTTTCTTTAAATCCCAATAAGTCTCTTAAACTAATAGGAGGTAAATCGTGAATACCTTTGGAGTATTTTTTGTAATGATCGTAGGAACTTGTTCCAACAGCATGTTGTAAAACGTGAATTAAGTTTCCTTGAAACTGATGTTCTTCACCAGTTTTTCTATATCTATAAATACCTCCAATAGGTAGTGTGATAACATTACTTGAAATGAAATTTTTATGATGCTCTTTAATTTTTTTTTCAATACCAGCTATACCAATACCGGATATTCTAGAACTCATACCGGGAAAATAATCTGATACAATAGCTCTACTTAAACCTACAGCCTCAAAATTACATCCTCCTCTATAAGAACTAATCACTGAGATTCCCATCTTAGACATAATTTTTAACAAGCCATCATCTATAGATTTTTTAAATTTAGTAATGCAACTCTCAAAATCTGAATTACTAAATAACTTTTTTTCATATCTTTGATAAATACTATCAATCGCTAAATAAGGATTAATAGTAGTGGCACCAACGCCTATTAAAACTGCAAAAGAGTGCGTGTCTAAGGTGTCTGAGCACTCAACGTTTATTGAACAATATCCTCTCAAACCTAGTTTTACTAATTGTGAGTGAACTGCACCAACCACCAAAACGGAAGGTATGCTAGCATGAGATAAACTAATTTTTTTATCCGATAATATTAAATTGTTACTTCCTTCACGTACTGCAATTTCTGCTTCTTCTTTTATTTTTTCTATTCTCTCTTTTAGTGATGAATTAATATTAAAAGTACAATCTAGTATTTTAATTTTTTTTTTAAATAAACTTTTAAACTTTTTAAATTGAGAATTAGTTAAAACTGGGCTTTCTAAAACGTAAATATTTTCTTCAGTTAAATTGTCAAAATCTAGAATATTACCTAAATTTCCAAATCTTGTTTTGAGACTCATTACTTTATTTTCTCTTAAAGAATCAATCGGAGGATTGGTTACTTGGCTAAAATTTTGTCTAAAATAGTGAGAAATAGGTCTATAATACCTAGATAAAACAGCTGCGGGAGTGTCGTCGCCCATAGATCCTATAGCTTCTTTTCCGTCTTCTGCCATTGGATGTAGAATAAGTTCTAAATCTTCTATGCTAAGGCCAGACAAATATTGTCTTTTTTTTAGCTCTTCAGATTTAAATTCTGGTTTTTCTTCTTTAGTAAAGATTTTTTTATCTAAATCTATAATTTGTTTATTATATTTTTTGTAGTCATTGGCAATATAATCTTTGATTTCCTTATCGTGATATAATTTTCCTAGTTTTAAATCTATTGCAATGATTTGCCCTGGTCCTAATTTACCTTTAGAAATAATTTTTTCTTCAGGTAATTTTATCATTCCAGATTCAGAACCCGCAAAAAATAAGTTATCCGATGTAATGGTGTATCTTAAAGGTCTCAGTCCATTTCTATCTGTTGATGCTAAGACCCATTTTGAATCTGTTGCACAGATTGCCGCTGGACCGTCCCAGGGTTCTATCGAACTATTGAGAAAATTAAATAAATCTTGATGATTTTTTGGAACTGTTTTACTTCTCTTGGACCAAGCATCTGGGATCATCATGAGTTTAATCAGTGGTGCTAGTTTTCCTGAGTGTGTAAGTAATTCAAAAACATTATCTAGAGCTCCAGAGTCAGAGCTTCCCGCTGTTATAACTGGCTTCAGATCTTCAACATTTTTAAATAGAGAACTTGACATGTCCTGTTCATGAATCTTCATCCAATTTATATTTCCTTTTATAGTATTAATTTCTCCATTGTGAGCTAAGGTTCTAAATGGTTGCGCAAGATCCCAACTTGGAAATGTATTTGTAGAATACCTCTGATGAAAGATGGCAAATCTTGATGTAAACTTTGAATCTTTTAAATCTAAGTAAAAATCAGCAAGCGATTCCGCTAAGAACATACCTTTATAAACAATAGATCTTGAGCTAAATGAACAAATGTAAAATTCTTTTAATTGATTCTCTCTTGCAATTTTTTCTATTTTTTTTCTAGTAACAAATAATTCTCTTTCCAGGTCATTAGTTTTTAGTTCTTCATTTTTTTTAAATAGTACTTGTGTAATTTCTGGCCTATTTTGATCAGCAGTTTTTCCTAAAACTTTTGGATTAACTGGTACTTGCCTCCATCCATAAATAGAAAAATTTTCTTGCAACAAAACAGATTCTATAATCTCTCTACATTTTTCTTGTTCTGAATAATTGGTCTTAGGTAAAAAAACCATTCCAACACATATCCTTTTTGTTGCGTCAAGCTTGTGGCCAGTTGATAAAATTTTTTCTTTAAAAAAGTCTGGTGAGATTTCAAGCTGTATGCCGGCACCATCTCCTGATTTACCATCGGCATCTACAGCTCCCCTGTGCCAAATAGCTTTTAATGCTTCGATTCCATATTCAACAATTTTTCTAGATTTTTTTCCATCTGTTGCAGCTATCAAACCAACTCCGCAGGCGTCATGCTCAGTGCTAGGGTCGTAAGCTAAATTATCCTGTAATAACTTTTTATTTTTTAAATATTTTAAATAATTATTCATAGTTAAGCAGCTTTAATATTGATTTTTTTAATACTTTTTTCTTTCAAATATTTTTGAATTTGTTTGGCTGCATCTCTGCCGTCTTTAATTGCCCAAACTACTAATGATGCACCTCTTACAATATCTCCTGCAGCAAAAATTCCGTCGATATTAGTTTGCATAGTATTTAGGTCAATTTTTATAGTTCCCCATCTAGAAACTGACAATTCTTTTGCTGAAAATAATTCTGGAAGATTTTCTGGATCAAAACCTAAAGACTTAATTACAATATCAGCTTTAATATTATATTCCGAGTTTTCTTGAATCTCGGGTTTTTTTCTACCCGATGAGTCTGCTAATCCAAGTATCATTTTATTAACCTGAACCTCTGCAACTTGTTTATTACCGATAAATTTTTTTGGTCCTGTTAACCAAATAAATTCAACACCTTCTTCTATTGCGTTAGCAACTTCTCTTGTAGAGCCAGGCATATTTTCTCTGTCTCTTCTGTAAATACATTTAACTGATTTTGCTTTTTGACGTGTTGCTGTCCTTACACAGTCCATAGCTGTATCACCACCGCCAATAACAACGATATCTTTATTGTGAGCATTTAATGTACCGTTATCAAAAAGTTCAACTTTGTCTCCTAGCCCTTTTCTATTTGACGCAGTTAGAAAATCCATGGCAGGGAAAATATTTTCTAGATTACTTCCTGGAATATCTATTTCTCTAGATTTGTAAACACCTGTAGCAATTAATATAGCATCATGATTTTTTTTTAATTCATATAAACTTTTATTTTTTCCAATCTCAAAATTTTGAACAAATTTAATTCCACCCTGTTTTAAAAGTTTTGTTCTTCTTTCAACTACAAATTTTTCTAATTTAAAATTTGGTATTCCATAAATCAACAAGCCACCTGGTCTGTCATACCTGTCGTAAACTGTAACTTGATATCCAGATTTTCTTAATTCTTCTGCGCAGGCTAGGCCTGCTGGACCAGCACCTATGACTCCGATTGTTTGATTAATTTCTTTTTTAATTTTTAATGGTTTAATCCAATTTTTTTCCCACGCTGTATCTGTAATATATTTTTCAATAGAACCTATTGTTACTGTCCCATGTCCAGATTGTTCAATTACGCAGTTACCTTCGCAAAGTCTGTCTTGTGGACAGATTCTACCGCAAATTTCTGGCATATTATTAGTGCTTTGCGAAACTTCATAAGCTTCCTGTAGCCTTCCTTCTGCAGTTAATTTTAACCAATCAGGAATATTGTTATGAAGTGGACAGTGAATTTGGCAAAATGGAACTCCGCATTGTGAACACCTGCTCGATTGTTCTTGAGCTTTATCCTTAATAAATTCTTTATAAATTTCATGAAAGTCTTTTTTTCTTTCACTAGTGGCTCTTTTATCCGGTGTTTTTTTTTCTAAATTTATAAATTCAAGCATTTTTTTCATAATATTATTTAACTTAACTTATATTCAGACACTTGAAAGACACAAAAGGTAAATACTATTGACATAAATATAGATTAAATCAAATTTTTTATATGTTATTTCTGCATATCAAATATGCATATCAATAAAATATAAAAAGTTTTATAAAATTAAATATTTATGCTTGAGGTAATAATTCTATCTATAGTTCAGGGAGTTACTGAGTTTCTTCCAATAAGCTCATCTGCACATTTAATATTGGTTTCAAAGTACTTTAATTTTAATAATCAAAATTTAACTTTAGATGTGAGTCTCCATTTTGGTTCTTTGCTAGCAATAATATTCTATTTTAAAAAAGACCTTTTAGATTTTGTAAATAATAAAAAATTATTTTTTAAAATAATTTTAAGTTCTATTCCTTTAATGATTTTCGGATTTCTTTTGATAAAATTAAATTTAATAAATTATTTACGAAATTACAAAGTCATAGGGTGGTCTACATTAATTTTTGGAATTTTTCTTTATTACTGCGACCAATTGAAGATAAAAAAAAATATTAATAAAGATTTTAGTTATGCCACCGCTTTATATATTGGGTTGTTTCAAATCTTATCACTTATACCTGGTGTAAGCAGATCTGGAATAACAATGAGTGGAGCAAGATTTTTTAATTTTAATAGGGTGGATGCGGCAAAAATTTCTTTTTTATTATCAATTCCATCTTTAGGTGCTGCAAGCTTGTTTAATATACAAAAATTAATAATAGAAAATAATTTTTCTGTTTCTACGTTAAATTTTTTAGGTATTTTTTTATCTTTTCTTTTTTCTTATATGACAATTAAATGTTTAATAAAATTTTTACAAAATTTTAGTTTAAAATTTTTTGCAATTTATAGAATTTTTTTAGGTTTTGTAATTCTTATCTACATTCAATAAAATAATTAAATTAATTATTTAAATGATTTAACTGCTTTTATCTTATAAAATTTATTTAATTAAAATTATAACAAGAAAATTAAAAGAGTTAATAAAATTAACATTATTATAAAAAAGCTATTGCTGAATTTTTTAACAATATATTTAATATTTAATTTTTTCATAAGTTTGGTGCGCCTGCTAGGATTTGAACCTAGAACCTCCTGGTTCGTAACCAGGTGCTCTATCCAGTTGAGCTATAGGCGCAGGTTATGTACGTTCTAAGAATATTCCTATCAATTTTGGAGTTTCAAAATATCTAAATTTTTTAAAAAGGTTAATGTAGAATTTAATTCTGTATATAAATTTAATTATCTAAATAAACGCAGTTATTTGATGATTTAACCTATTATTGCTTATTTATACCCTTTTTTTTGAATTTTTGTTGTTTATAATTAACTCTATATTTTATAAGTTGCGTTAAATTTATGGCTCAAAATATATCCGTTCCTGACATTGGTGACTTCGATAGCGTTGAGATTATTGAGGTACTAGTAAAAGTTGGTGACCAAATTAACAAAGATGATCCTATTGTCACTTTAGAAAGTGACAAATCAAGTGTTGAAGTACCTTCTCCAATAGCAGGTAAAATTATTGAACTTGATATTAAAGTTGGAGATAAAGTTTCTAAAGGCAGCTTGTTAGCAAAAGTTGAGAATGATTCTCCTAGTATCGAGAGAAAAAAAGAAAATAAGAAAAATAATTTTCCTGAAAAAGAGAATACAGAGAAAGAACAAAATTTAAGAAATATTAATACAATAAAAAAAGTTGAAAAAGTTTTCTCTCAATCTTCTTCTAGTGATGATATTGACCCGCTAGAAACTAAAGAATGGATAGAATCTTTAAACGCGGTAATAGAAAATGATGGCCCTTCAAGAGCTAGTTATCTTTTAAATAAAGTTGTATCTGAAGCATACACTGCTGGACTTGTTTTACCTGACACTAGAACAACACCTTATATAAATACGATTCCAACTGAATTAGAAGCTAGATCTCCCGGCGATCAAAATATAGAAAAAAAAATACGCGCTTACATTAGGTGGAATGCAGCAGCTATGGTTGTTAGAGCTAATAAAATTAGCAGTGAACTTGGTGGTCATATTGGAACATTTGCTTCTGCAGCTACGCTTTATGACGTGGGAATGAATCATTTTTGGAGAGCAAAAAATAAAGATTTTGGAGGCGATTTGATTTATTTTCAAGGTCACTCCGCACCTGGCATGTATGCACGTGCATTTTTGGAAGGCAGACTTAAAGAAGAACAATTAAATAGATTTAGACAAGAGGTAGATTCTGGGGGTCTTTCTTCTTATCCTCATCCTTGGCTTATGCCAAAATTTTGGCAATTTCCAACTGTCTCAATGGGGCTTGGTCCTATTATGGCAATCTATCAAGCTAGGTTTTTAAAATATTTAATTAATAGAGGTTTGTTAAAAGATGAGGGGAGAAAAATTTGGGTTTTTATAGGTGATGGCGAAACGGACGAACCAGAGTCATTAGGTGCTATCAGTTTAGCAGCCAGAGAAAAACTAGATAATTTAATTTTTGTAGTTAATTGCAATCTTCAACGACTTGATGGTCCCGTAAGAGGAAATGGTAAAATTATTCAAGAACTAGAAGGTAATTTCAGGGGAGTCGGGTGGAATGTTTTAAAAGTTATATGGGGTTCTTATTGGGACCCTCTTTTAAAGGCTGATAAAAGCGGATTGTTAATGAAGCGTATGAACGAGGTTGTTGACGGTGAGTACCAAGCAATGAAGGCTAAAGGTGGAGCCTATGTGAGAGAAAAATTCTTTGGAAAGTATCCTGAATTAAAAGCACTAGTTTCTTCTATGACTGACAATGATATTTGGAAACTCAATAGGGGTGGCCACGATCCACACAAAGTTTATGCCGCTTATCATGCAGCAATGCAACACAAAGGTTCTCCAACTGTGGTTATTGCTAAAACCGTAAAAGGCTACGGAATGGGTAAATCTGGCGAAAGTATAAACACAACGCATCAGCAAAAAAAATTAGATGAAAAAGATTTACTATATTATAGAGACCGATTTAACGTTCCTTTAACTGATGCACAGGTAAAGAATATTGAATATTATAAGCCTGCTGAAAATTCTGAAGAAATTAAATATTTAAAAGAGAGAAGAAAAAAACTTGGGGGATTTATTCCTGAAAGGTCATCTTTAGCAAAACCTATTAAAGCTCCTCCTAAAGACATATTTGAAAGTTTTATGAAATCAACAGGAGACAAAGAAATGTCCACGACGATGGCTCTTGTTCGGATGTTAACTAATCTTCTTAGAGATCAGAATGTTGCTCCAAGATTAGTTCCAATTATTCCAGATGAAGCGAGAACTTTTGGTATGGAAGGTTTTTTTAGAAAAATAGGAATTTATGCACATGAAGGACAGAAGTATGAACCAGAAGATTCTGAACAATTAAGTTCTTATAAAGAAACCAAAAGTGGCCAAGTGTTAGAGGAAGGAATTACAGAAGCTGGTGCTATGTCCTCTTGGATTGCAGCAGCGACTGCCTATACTAATCACGATATAGAAATGATTCCTGTATATATTTTTTATTCAATGTTTGGATTTCAAAGAGTTGGTGATTTTGCCTGGGCGGCAGGAGATGCTCAAGCTAGAGGTTTTTTAATAGGAGCCACCGCAGGAAGAACAACTCTTGCAGGCGAAGGTTTACAACACCAAGACGGCCATAGCCATATCTTAGCTTCCATGATTCCAAATTGTGTTTCTTATGACCCAACTTTTTCTTATGAAATGGCAGTAATCTTTAGGGAAGGCTTAAGAAGAATGCATGAAAAGAATGAAAATGTTTTTTATTATATTACAGCGATGAACGAAAACTACTCCCATCCTCAAAAACCAGAAGGAGCCGATGAAGGGATCTTAAAAGGCATGTATTTATTCAAAGAATATAAAAACAAAGGAAAAATTAAAATTCAATTAATGGGCTCTGGTACAATTTTACGAGAAGCTATAGCAGCAGCTAAAATATTATCTGAAGAATATGGAGTAGATTCTGATATTTGGAGCATCACTAGTTTTAATGAATTAAGAAAAGATGGTATGGAAGTTGAAAGAAAAAACCTTTTAAACCCTAAAGGAAAAAAAGAAAAAAGCTATATTCAAAAATGTATAGAGAAAAGAGATGGTCCAATTATAGCTGTTACAGACTATGTTAGGTCGTTTTCTGATCAAATCAGACCCTATACTGACAAACCCTTTTACTCCTTGGGCACAGATGGCTTTGGAAGAAGTGATACGAGAAAAAATTTAAGAAGATTCTTTGAGGTAGATAAAGAACACATAGTTGCTTACACGCTAAGCGCTTTAGCAAATGAACAGCTGATAGGTTCTGAAAATGCAGAAAAAGCAATTAAGAAATATAATATTGATAAAAATAAAGCGTTTCCAACAAAACTATAATTATGGCTGAACAAAAAATTATTGTTCCAAATATAGGTGATTTTAAAGAAGTAGAGGTAATAGAAATTTTAGTAAAAGAGGGACAGCATCTTAAGAAAGATGATTCGGTAATTACACTAGAGAGTGACAAATCATCAGTAGAAGTCCCTTCAAATTTTAGCGGAATAATTAAAAAAATTAACATTAAAGTAGGAGATAAAGTCTCTGAAGGAACTACAATCTTGTTGCTAAATACTGAAGAAAATAAAAAAGAAGAAAATAAACCAGTTTTAAAAAATCAAGATAGTAATATTAAAAATAAAAATAAAATTATAGATTTTCCAAAAGATAATAAAAAAGAAAATGTACAGTTATCTTCTTTGTCTTCAAAAGGAAAAATAAAACCAGCTAGCCCCAATATAAGAAAATTCATAAGAGAATTAGGTGCTGATATCTCTGAAATACCTGGCTCTAAAAGATTTGGCAGAATAACTAAAGACGATGTTAAAGATTACGTAAAGAATAAACTAATAGATACTTCGGTTTCTGTTGCCCCAAAGAAAATAAGTATAAAAGATGAGTATGAACATAGTGAGTTTGGTGAGACCGAAGTAAAAGACATTCCAAGAATAAAAAGACTGTCAGGTCCTCACCTTGTTAAATCCTGGACAGAGATACCACACGTCACGCAACATGAGGAAATAGATATTACAGAAATGGAACAGTTTAGAAGTTCTCTAAGAGATTTATATACTGGTCAAAAAATATCTATCACTCCATTAGCTTTTATTATGAGGGCGATGGTAAACGCTCTTATAGAATACCCAAATTTTAATGCTTCAATAGATCCTGTAAATGGAAAAGTTACATATAAAAAATACTTTCATATTGGGGTAGCTGTAGACACACCGCATGGTCTGATGGTTCCAAAAATTAGAAATGTAGATCAATTAGATATTAAAGGAATAAGTCAAAAGCTAAGAACTGTTAGCAAGTTATGTAAAGAACTTAAAATTGAAAAGAAAGAGTTTTTTGGTGGGTCAATGACAATCTCTAGTTTAGGTGGTATTGGAGGTACTTTTTTTACTCCTATCATTAATCCTCCAGAATTATCTATATTAGGGGTTGGCAAATCATATGATAAAGTAGTTAAAAAAGATGGTAAAATTATAACAAGAAAAACATTGCCTATCTCTTTGTCTTACGATCATAGATTCATTGACGGGGCGGAAGGCGCAAGGTTCTGTGTTCATCTAGGCCAAAGCTTAGGAAAAGACTTTGCATTCAAACTTGCTGTTTAAACAAATTTACAATATTCACTTTTAGTGAATAAAAATATTTTTTCTCTTATTTGTGCAATCATAACTTCAGTTTTATGGGGTTCAGCTTTTGTTGCTCAAGATATGGGCATGGATTTTATTGGTCCTCACACATTTAATGTAGGAAGATTTCTGGTTGGATTTTTATCCTTGCTTCCCTTTTTTCTTTTTTTTGAGCTTAAAAAGATAAAAGAAAAAAAATTCGATGTTAAAAAAGTTTTTTCTTATTTAGTTCTTTTAGGTTTTATATTGGGAATAGGTCAGGCGCTCCAACAAATTTCATTAATATATACCAATGTCGCAAACACTGGTGTTTTTACCGTTATGTACGTATTGATAGTGCCTTTCATATCTTATTTTATTTTTTCAAAAAAAATTCATTGGTCTATCTGGCCTGCTGTAATTTTATGCGTAGTAGGTGGATTGCTTCTAAGTGAGTTGAAAAATATCTCGGTTAGATTCGGTGATACACTTAGTATTTTAAGCGCTTTTTGTTGGGCTTTTCATATTATATATATAAGTAAAACAGTTAAATTTTTTAATTTTCCAATTACTATTGCAATGTCACAATGTTTTATTGCATTTGTATTTACAATCCTGCCAATGTTAATTTATGAGGATCCTTTACTCCACAATATATTAAAAGATTCGTACGAGATACTCTACGTAGGAGTTTTATCAAGCGGATTAGCTTTTTTACTACAGACCTACTCTTTGCAAAATTTAACGCCTGCACCCGCTGCAATTATATTCTCTCTTGAAGGGGTGTTTGCAGCAATTTTTGCATGGTTAATTTTAGACCAATTTTTAAATGAAATTAAAATATTGGGGATACTTTTAATATTGTTTGCAGTAATATTTTCACAGATTACACCAATCTATGATAAAAAAAATTATGGACGAAACTAATACAGGTTTTATGAGTCACAACGGTGGCTTAAAACTAAAAAGAATTGATGATAATAATTATTCATTTTCATCTAGTGTTAAAGAAGTTCATCTTAATACGGGAAAAACTGTTCATGGTGGTTATTTATCAACTATAGCAGATACAGGTATGGGTACTGCAGCACATATAATTAGCAATAAGAGATGTGTAACTATATCTCTAGAAGTCAAATTTATTTCTGCCGCATTTTTAAATCAAATTCTCATAGGGAAAGTCAAAATTCAAAAAAAAACTAACTCTCTTATTTTTATAACTTGTGAGATATTAAACTCTGATAGTATTGTGGTAACTGCTTCTGGGGTCTGGAAAATATTATAGGTCTTAAGATTGGAACATTTGACAAACTGATTCGGTCATGTTTTACTCTTATTTTGTTCTCATTGTAGATCTACATATAGTATAGAAAAAACTATCAAACACAAAATGCAAAACTCATCAAAAAAAATTATTGCACTTTTAGGTCCCACAAATACAGGCAAGACTCATGATGCCATAGAAAAAATGCTAGAGTTCGAATCTGGAATTTTTGGATTGCCTCTTAGATTGTTAGCGCGTGAAGTTTATGAAAAGTGTGTAGAAAAAATTGGCTTTAATAAAGTTGCGTTAATAACAGGTGAAGAGAAAATAATTCCAAATTCTGCTGATTTTTTTATTTGTACAGTCGAGTCCATGCCAAAAGATAAGGCTGTAGATTTTGTGGCCATCGATGAGATACAAATGTGTGCAGACAAAGAACGTGGACATATTTTTACAAACAGACTTCTTAATGCAAGAGGGGAAAAATTAACAATGTTTTTGGGTTCACAAGTCATGAGAGATATTATTAATCGTTTAGTTGATGGAGTAGAATTTTTAAAAAAAGAGAGATTTTCTAAATTGTTTTATAGTGGTTATAAAAAAATTTCACGATTAGATAGAAAAACTGCAATCATAGCTTTTTCGATAGAAGAAGTTTATGCAATTGCTGAATTAGTTAGACGTCAAAAAGGTGGAGCTGCTGTTATTATGGGGTCGTTAAGCCCTAAGACGCGAAGTTCACAAGTTAAATTGTATCAATCAGGAGATGTAGACTATTTAGTTGCCACAGACGCAATTGGTATGGGACTAAATATGGATATTGATGAAATTTATTTTTCTAATTTAAAAAAATTTGATGGAAAAAAAACAAGAAGATTAAATTTAGTCGAAATGTCTCAGATTGCGGGACGTGCCGGTCGGTACAAAAATAACGGAAAGTTTGGAACAACAGGTGACTGTGAAGCTTTAAACTCTGATGAAATAGAAAAAATAGAAAATCATACTCTACCAAATACTAAAATGCTTTATTGGAGAAATGCAAATTTAAATTTTGAAAATGAAAAAAAATTAATTTTGTCGCTCGAAGAAAAGCCAACCGATAATAACCTCATTAGAACAAGTGAATCTATAGACGAGGTTGTGTTAAGATTTTTGCTAAAAAAAAATAAAGAAAATAATATTTATAGTAATAACCTAAAATTGTTATGGGAATGTTGCCAAATTCCAGACTTTGAAAAGAAGGCCTACGGTCAACATATAAATGTCGTAGATACTGTGTTTAAATTTTTGTCTATTAGAAAAAAAAGAATTCCAAATGAATACATGAAAATACAATTAAATGGACTGGAGAAAAAACATGGCAATATAGATGTTTTGGCAAACAGAATTTCAAACGTTAGGACTTGGGCATATGTGGCTAATAAAAAGGATTGGGTTGAAAATGCAGATTATTGGATTCAATTTACAAAAAATATTGAAGATAATTTGTCAGATAGACTACATGAAGAACTAACTAAGAGTTTTATTGACAAAAAAATTAGTATTCTAGCAAGGGGTCTAAAACAAGATATGATTTTGGAAACAGAAGTAAGTGAAGATCATAAAGTCTTAATAGACAAACAATATGTAGGTAAACTAAAAGGTCTTAAATTTATAATAGATTTTACTTCGAAGAATCTAGATGCAGATCTTAAATCTATTAAAAAAGCAGCACGCAAAGGCATAGAAAAAGAGTTAATCCAAAGAGTCGATGTTATAGTAAAAGAAAAAAATTTATCTATTGATTTTGGAAATAAAGTTGTTTGGCAAAACAATCCTATAGCAAAAATTAAAAAAGGTGAGAATTATTTAAACCCTGAAGTAGAAGTTATAGCAGACGACGCAATACCTTTGGACAAAAAAAAAGAACTAGAACAGTGTTTAAAAAATTGGATAACTTCGCACATTAGCGAGGTATTAAATGACTTAATTAATTTAACAAAAATAAAAATTGAGAATCAATACTTAAGAGCTTTGTCTTACCAGCTTTACGAAAGTAATGGAGTATTAAAAAGAAAAAATATTAAAGATATTATTAAGCTTATTTCAAAAGAAGAAAGGAAAAAACTCTGGAACATGGGTATCAAGATTGGGCGCTACCATGTTTTTCTGCCTAAAATGCTAAAACCAAAAGCTGTGACGCTAAGGACAACGTTATGGAAAATTTATAATAATATTTCATCTAATTTAGATATTCCAAAGTTTGGATTAAATTTTGTGATAAATGAAAATTTTAATGAAAAGTTTTTATTATTATCTGGTTTTGAGCGATTTAAAGATTATTTTGTACGTATAGATATGCTTGAAAAATTATTTATAAATATAATCGACAAAACAATAGACAAAAAATTTAAAATATCACCTGAAATGATGAATTTATTGGGTTGTACTAAAGAAAATTTTTACAAATTGATGGATTTAATGAGTTACAAAAAATCAAAAGATGACGATACTTATTATTTTTTTCAAGATCACAAAAAAAATAGAGACAAAACAGCTTCTGACAAAAATTTAACAAACCCATTTAGTAAATTGCTTGCGTTAGATATCAAATAGTTTAATTAGAATATTTTTATGACTTATATTGTCAAAGACGAATGTATTAAATGTAAACTCACTGATTGTGTTGAGGTTTGTCCAGTCGACTGCTTTTATGAAGGAGAGAATATGCTTGTTATAAATCCGGACGAATGTATTGACTGCGGCGTATGTGAACCAGAGTGTCCTATTAATGCAATAGTTGCCGATAATAGTTACGAAGACGAAGATAAAGACAAATGGTTGTTGCTAAATAAAAAGTTTTCTGCAATATGGCCTAATATTACAAAAAAAAAAGAACCAATGATTGATAACGAAAAATTTAAAGATATAAAAAGTAAACACAGTAAATATTTTTCAGAAAAACCGGGTAAATAGAATGCCAAAGATTAAAAAAATAAAAAAAATAAAAAAAGTAAAAAAAACGGTACTAAAAAAAGTAAAAAAAAAAAAAGAGAAAAAAATTGAAGCAGTATCAACTAAGCTGGTAAATAAAAACACTTACACACAAGAAGAAAAAGTTGAAATTAAAAAGATAAAAAAACAAGCTACAGAAAAAAGATTATACGAAGTTAAAGATTTTGTAGTCTATCCAAAACATGGTGTTGGAAGAATTATTGGTGTTGAAAAGGCAACTATAGGCCAGATAGAAATACAATTTTATAAGATTTTAATAGAAAAAGAAAAATTAACCTTAACCGTTCCAATTAACCAACAGGCTAATTTAAGACCAATTTCTACGGTCAATCAAATAAATAAATGTGTCTCAATTTTAAAAATTAAGCCAAAAATCAAAAGAACAATGTGGAGCAGACGTGCCCAGGAGTATGATCAAAAAATTAATTCGGGTAAAATTTATGAACTTGCCGAAGTTGTAAAAGATCTTAATAAAAACTCCGATATTATTGCCGATCAATCATATAGTGAAAGACAGTTATTTGAGAAAGCCTATGAAAGGTTAAAATCAGAATTTGAGACAGTTTTAAAAACGACCCCTGAAGAAGTCTCGAAGAAGATGGATAAAGCTTTAGGAAGAAATCAAAATATTCCAGAGACAGAATAAAAAACGCCCTTTTAATTAATCAATCAAAAGGGCGTTTAGTTAAAAATAAAACTATCTTCTTCTTTTTTTAGCTTTTTTTTTAGTTTTTTTCTTTGCTTTTTTTCTTTTAGCCATTTTTATCTCCCTTTTATTAAAACAAATCTTAATGATTCGTTTATTATTTAAACTCTAATTAATAAAAGATTCATGTCAAACATAAATTATATTCACAAATTTTAATTTTTAATTAAATTTTTTTTTTTTTAATATAATTTAAAAAAGTTAACAATATCAATGTTTTTTAGACAAATTAATTTTTTATCTTTAAGTTTAATAAAGATTATCTAATTGTTTTTTATAATTTTTTAAAATTTCTTTTCTTTTTAACTTTAATGTTGGTGTTAACATTCCATTATCAATTGTAAATTCATCATTAAGTATAATAGTTTTTTTTATTTTCTCTATTATGGTTAAATTGTTATTAATATTTTCAATTACAGGTTTAATTTTTTCTTTGCTTATTTCTTTATCACAGACAATAATTGCGACTAGATAATTTTTTTTATCTCCATAAACATAAGATTGTTTAATTAAATGATTTAAACATAAAATATTTTCTATTTTACTTGGAGAGATGTTATCTCCTCCAAGATTAACAATAATATCTTTTTTTCTATCAGTTATTTTTAAATAATTATCCTGATTTAATTCACCAATATCTCCTGTGTGCAACCATCCTTCTTTGATAACTTTTTCTGTCTCTTCTTTTTGATTCCAGTAACCCAACATTACATTTTCGCCTTTAATAAGAATTTCTCCATCATCAGCAATTTTAACTTCATTAGTACTAAATGGTGGGCCTACAGTTTCGACTTTTACAAGATTTGGTAAATTACAACTGACTACAGGTGAAGCTTCGGTAAGGCCATAGCCCTGTAAAGTTGGGAGTCCTACAGCATTTAAGAACTCTCCAATATTTTGATCTAGCGCTCCCCCACCAGATATAAATGCTTGAAGATTTCCCCCAAATTGATTTTGTATTTTTTTTCGAACTAAAAAATTACAAATAAAATTTGTGAATTTTTCATTAAAACTTAATTTTTCTTTTTTGAGTATTTTCTTTCCTAAATTCAAGGTGGTATTAATAAGTTTTTTTTTTATTCCTTTTTGCTTTTCAAAGTTAATATTTATTTTGGTAAATAAGTTTTGATAAAATCTTGGTACTGCTGTCATAATAGTTGGTTTGGCAATTATCATGTTTGAAATAAGTTTTTCTAAACTTTCTGCATAATACACTTTTGCCCCAACTATGATTTGAATAAACTGGACCGTATGTTCATATGAATGGGATAAAGGTAACCATGTTAAAAATACTGGATCTTTTTTTTCTGTTAATGATTTGAGTAATTCAACAGCTCCTTCACAATTAGATAAAATTCCTCCGTGACTTAATACTACCCCTTTAGGATTGCCTGAGGTACCGGATGTATAAATTATACACGCTGGCATATTTCTTTTTAGATTATAGTTGATAATTTCTTTATGATTATTTTCAATCAAAATGTCTTGCATTAATAAACTTTCAACTTCTATCTTTTCAAAAGATATGATTTTCTGACTTTTTAAATTGATATATTCTTTAATTTTTAGAAATTGATTATCATTTGAAACAATTATTAATGAAGGATTACAGTCGTTTAAAATATATTTATAATCACTAGATGAGTATGTTGTGAAGATTGGTACTGAAATACCACCTGCGTTCATTACAGCAATATCCGAAATTAACCAATTTGGTCTATTCTCTGATAGAATTAGACATCGGTCTCCTTCATTTATTAAAGATTTAATTTTAGAAGAAAGTTTAAAAATTCTCTCTCTTACATCTTCCCAGCTGTGAGTTGGTTTGTCTTCTTTCAACCATTTTAAAAAAGGTTTTTTTTGGTCAACTTCATCGCATTTTTTAAAATATAACTCTACAAGACTATTTAATTTATTTATTTTCATAATTTGGTGGGCGAAGAGAGACTCGAACTCTCACAGTATTGCTACCACCGGATTTTGAGTCCGGCGCGTCTACCAGTTCCACCATTCGCCCTTTATAATTACACATTTAATGCTTATATTTAAATAGTATTCAAGTTTTATTAATTTATAAATAGAAAAATGTTAAAGAACCTTTTTGATAAATGTATAAAACTAGCTTCTAGTAAGCTAGCTAATTACGCTTTGGCATTTATTTCTTTCATTGAAAGCTTTTTTTTTCCACTTCCTCCTGATTTGATGATCGTACCAATGGTTGTGGCAAAAAAAGAAAATTATATAAAAATTTTTTTAATAGCTACAATTTTTTCAGTTCTAGGTGGTTTAGTCGGTTATATGCTTGGAGTGTTTTTTCTTGATATATCCATGGTTATAATAGAATTTTATGGTTATGAAGAAAGAGTTTCTGAGATACAAAACAAAATATCATCAAAAGAAGGATTCCTCTTTTGGCTAGGTCTTATGTTTTTGGCGGGCTTTACTCCACTGCCTTTCAAATTATTCACAATTGCTAGTGGAATTGTTGGTTTTAATATTTTTGTTTTCTTCTTTATTTGTCTTTTTACGCGTGGTTTAAGATTTTTTATTGTTGCCTATTTAACCTTTTTATTTGGTAAAAAATTTGGAAGCTTAATAGAAAAAAAAGGTGCGTTATGGTTTACGATTGGTGGAATCTTTATATTAATAATATCAATTATTTTATATTTACTATTTAAATAATGATCTCAATCAAACATAGATTTCTTTTGATTGGAGTTTTAATATTTTCTATATTAGCACTACTTATTGCTTATTTCATTGAACATGCTCTGGGGCACATTCCTTGTAATCTCTGTTTAATCGAACGTATTCCCTTCTTAGCTTCAATCATTCTTGTTTCTTTAGTTTTAATTTTAAACAAATATGAAAAAGTTGTTTCATTCACTGTTGGGTTGTTTTTTTTATTTGGCGCAATTATTTCTTTTTATCATTTTGGTATAGAACAAGGCTTTTTTAATGAGTCTATTGTTTGCGATCTTGCTAATATTAATAAAGTTACATCTGCTCAGGAACTTCTCAAAGAGTTAGAGAAGAAAACTATAAGCTGTAAAGATGTCACTTTTAGAGTTTTTGGTTTTTCACTTGCTACATTTAATACAATTACATCACTGTCTATAAGTGTTATGATGCTTCGTATAGGAGTGAATTATGAAAAAAACAAATAAAAAAATTTTAGAAGAAATTATAAGAGTTGATCACGCAGGTGAAAGAGGTGCTATTAAAATTTATGAAGGACAACTGTTGGCTTTAAAAACATTTAAACAAGATGAAAATTTAAAAAAACAAATTGAAGAAATGAAAGAGCATGAAAAAGAACATTACGAATTTTTTGATCAAGAAATTAAAAAAAGAAATATAAAACCTACAAAATTACTTCCTCTTTGGGATTTACTTGGAGTAGGTTTAGGTTTTGGAACTGCAATGTTAGGTAAAAAAGCTGCTATGCTTTGTACGGCTTCCGTAGAAGAAGTGATAGATGTTCACTATAAGAGTCAAACTTATAAACTTGAAGGAGATGAAGAAGAATTAAAAAATAAAATTATTAAATTTAGAGACGATGAGCTACACCATAAAGATATAGCTTATGAGAGTGGTGCTACTAAAGATGGATTATACGGATTGCTGGATAAAATTATTAAAACATCGTCTCGTATAGCTATAAAAGTTTCTGAAAAAATCTAATTAAGGTTCAAGCTCGATATCCCAGTAAAGATAATCCATCCAGCTTTCATGTAAAAAATTAGGTGAAAAAGTTCAGTATGGTAAAGACTTGGGTGATAATTGTGTTTTGGTTGATTGTGAAAAACAGAAAAGAGAAATAAACCTGATAATGTCTTTAAGACATAAGGGCACAAAGTATAAAGACATTAAGTCTAAACTTGAAAAATATACAGGCAGAAAATGACATCATTCTTTTTTAGTTAAATTTGTTAAGAGATATGAAGAAGATTGGATGTAACAAAAGAAAAAAATGTAATGAAAAGATTATCTAACTCATTCGCACATGAAAGAAATACTTGTGGTATTTAATTGTTTTTTGATATTTATGTGCTAATTAATTATTAGATTAAACTTACTTATCGCCCAGAAATTGATGGTCTAAGAGTATATGATTGAAAATTATTCGTTTGAACTACTAAATAAAAATAACTTAAAAGAAATATTGTTATTAAGAAATCAAAAAAAAGTAAGGGTATCAAGTTTTAATACAAAAATTATACAGGAAAAAGAACATTTAGAATGGTTTAATAATAAAATTAAAAATCCTTTTTTTCATCATTATGTTTTAACTCATAATGAGAAGACAATCGGTTTAGGATACGGTGAAAAATCTTCAGAAGAAAAAAAATCTTGTATGTGGGGTCTTTATTTAGATTTAAGTATTAAATCAGAAATTAAATATGGAAGTGTTATAGCGTATTTATTATTTGAGAAATTGTTTAATAATACAAATGTCAATCAAATTAAGTGTCATGTTAAAATTAAAAAAGATTTTGAACGGATGAAAGATTGGCAGATAGATTGGCATATAAGGTGGGGACACGAATATAGTAATTTTGATAAACAATTAAATTGTGATAATTTTGTTTTAAAAAAAGAAATATGGAGAAAGATCAAACATAGAATTTATGAAAAAGGTTTCAAAAAAAATTAGTCAAGGAATAAAACTTGTCAAATTTATTGATGAGTTTTAACAATACAATAATCAAACAATCAAGTTTTTCCTCCTTTATAATTTCTAGCAATGAATGAGTGAGTTTTTATAAAAAAAATAATTGGACAAGACTAAATAAAAAGGTCTTTAATGTAGCAGACCATACATTTTCATCTAATGGAATGATTTTTAATAAAAAAATTTTGAAACAAATGCTTTATTATATTAATAAATAAGAAATAAATCCTCTAACTTTTAAATTAACAATTACATACATTTTATTTTGGTTGTTCTGTTCTACATAACAAAATGGATGAAAGATTTTAGAGGTGGTAGTCAAAAGTTTTATATATTTTTGACTTATTGTTCAGGATTAGAAACTATCTTTGGTCTAGTAATGCTAGTTTCTTTTGGAATTAATACAGAATTAATGAATGCTTTAAAACTAATAGGAATATTAATTGTTTCAAATACGATTTTAGTTTCTGTTGAAAGTATAATTGCCTTAAAGATTTTAAAGATAGATTATTCAGATTGCAGGATAAAATTATTAAAATATCGTCTCGTATAGCTATAAAAGTTTCTGAAAAAATCTAATTAAGGCTCAAGCTCGATATCCCAGTAAAGATAATCCATCCAGCTTTCATGTAAAAAATTAGGTGGAAAGTTTCTTCCATTTTTATGTAAATCATCAACTGTCGGCGTAAAAGGTTTCTGAGCCAATATGAGATCACAATCTTTATAAAGTTTACCACCTTTTTGTACGTTGCATGTTGAACAGGCTGTAATAACATTTTCCCAATCTGTTACTCCACCTCTTGATTTTGGAAGTAAATGATCAAAAGTTAAATCTTTTTTGTCGCCACAGTACTGACAAGTAAATTTATCTCTCAAGAAAACATTGAACCTTGTAAAATTAGGGTTTTCTGAAGGTTTAATAAAATTTTTAAGAGCTATTACACTTGGTAAATTCATTTCAAAAGAAGGACTTCTAATCTTTCTCTTGTAATTCGATACTATAGTTACTCGATTCAAAAAAACTGACTTAACAGCATCTTGCCAGCACCATATTGATAAAGGATAGTAGCTAAGAGGTCTAAAGTCTGCGTTTAAAACTAAAGCTGGGCACTTTTCTAGTGGCACTGTATCGTTAACTGAAATAATCATACAAAAAACTACCTGATTACCTAAATGATATCAAGTTATAAAATTGTAACAATCAATTAATATTTATATAAATTATTTTTTAGAAACTCTAATCCCAAACTTGCTCCTTCAGTTGGAATACGATGTTCACAATTTTTAAAAATTTTTGTTTCTATTTTATAATTATTTTTATTAAAAAAATCTTTTGCTTCAAGTAAAAAATTTATTGGCACAATCTGATCCTTATCTCCGTGCATTAAAATTATATTTGGACGGGAATTAATATTATTTTGTAAATGACTCTCATCAACTATTTTTCCTGAATATCCTATGATTGAATTAATCTTATCTTTTCTTTTAATGCCAGTTTGCAAACTAATCATACAACCTTGGCTAAATCCACCTATAGCAATCTTTTCACTTGTAAGATCATTGTCTCTTAACACCTCATCTATTAAAGTATTTAATTTAATTTCAGTTACTAAAGATTTAACTAAAACTTGATCTTTAGTTTGATCCATTAAATCATACCATTGGTAACCATTAGCGTTAACAGCACATTTTTCTGGTGCATCAGGACAAACAAACAATGTATCAGGCAAATAAGTTCTCCAGTAACTTGCTAGTAAGGAAATATCCTTACCATCTCCTCCGTACCCGTGACAAAGAATAACAGCATTTTTTGGTTTCTTTTTAGAAAGAGGATTTAAAATAGTTGTGTTTAGTGAGTAGCTCATGATAATAAATTAATAATTAATTATGTCTGATTTTTTATTTAATTTTATAGGCTTTATATTGTTAGGTTCTGTGGCGGTTGTTTTGTTATTAGGTATTTATACTTTATTTAAAGGGGGTGACACTAGTAAAAAATACTCAAATAAACTTATGCAACTCAGAGTTCTACTTCAATTTATTGCTGTAATAGTTCTCGTAACTTTGGCCTATTTTTTTAAAAACTAAAAATATTTCTTTAAAAAATCAATAAAAGACTTATCGAAAAAATCAACTTCGCCAATAACCCTCCCGAATTCTTTGCCATTCTTATCTATTAAAATGCTCGTCGGTACTCCTCTCATTTTAAATACCTTAACTAAAGAGAATTCGCGATCAAAATAAATATTTAATTTTGAAATTCCTAAATCAGTAAAAAATTTCTTTGCTTTATATTGATTTGGTTTTTCTAAATTTATTGGATAAATTAATATTTCCGGGTATTTTTTTGATAATCTCTCTAAAGATGGCATTTCTTTTTTACATGGAACACACCAAGTTGCCCAAAAATTCAAAATCATGATGTTGCCCTTTTTTCCAGTTAGATCCACTTTATTAAGATTATAATCTTGAAATTTTAGTTCTTTAATTTCTATGGGCTTTTTATGGACTACTATATTTTTAGAATATGTCACTTCACTTAAGAGTTGCTGAGCAGAGAAAAATATAGCAAATATGTGAATATAGATTTTAAAAGATTTACTAATTTTCATATTAATTTAAATTATAAATAGCATAGTAAAATGAAAAATAAAAATAAAACAGTTTGGTCAAAAAGACTTAAAGGAAAGACTTCTAAATCTTTTCAGAGAATTGGGTCTTCTATCAATGTAGACAAGAGACTCTACAAGCAGGATATCTTCGCATCTACTGTACATACACAAATGCTTGTTAAGCAAAAAATTATCCCCTTTAATGAAGGTAAAAAAATTATCAATGGTTTAAAGAAAATAAAATCTCAAATTGATAAAGGTAAATTTATATTTCATGAAAAATATGAAGATATTCATTTAAATATAGAAAAAAAATTATTTGATATTATTGGTCCATCTGCTGGTTACATGCACACAGCAAGATCAAGAAATGATCAGGTTGTTACTGACTTTAAATTATGGGTAAAAGAATCTTCTAAGGATATTTTAAATGATATTACAAATTTGATGAAGATATTAATCAAAAAAGCTGAACCAAATACAGATACGGTTATGCCTGGGTTTACGCATTTAAAAAATGCTCAGCCTATTTCATTTGCACATTACCTTTTGGCTTATTACGAAATGCTAAATAGAGATAAAAAAAGATTTCAAAATAACTTAGTTCTTTTAGATGAATCACCATTGGGCTCAGCTGCATTGTCAGGTACTTCCTATAAAATTGATAGAAATTTTACCTCCAAAAAACTTGGTTTTAGAAAACCTACCAACAACTCGATCGACTCAGTTTCGGATAGAGATTTTGCAATTGATTTTTTATATGCTGCAGCTGTATGCGCGATGCATTTATCAAGATTGGCAGAAGATTTTATTATTTTAAACTCCGATGCTTTCAAATTGATTTATTTTAACGATAGTGTTTTAACAGGATCATCAATAATGCCTCAGAAAAAAAATCCTGATCCTGCGGAACTAATTAGAGGAAGAGTAGGAATAAACTATGGGAAATTAAGTTCAATTTTAACAATAATGAAAGGTTTGCCCATGTCATATTTTAAAGATTTACAAGATGACAAGGCTCTAGTCTTTGAGGGTTACGATACTCTTAAAGATACATTAACAATGTCTTCAGAACTGATCGACAATTTGAAAATTTCGAAGGATAGAATGTATAAAATGGCTAATGAAGGTTTCACTACCGCAACAGATTTTGCTGACTATTTAGTAAAAGAGAAAAAAATGACATTTAGAGAGTCGTATGGCATTTCTTCACAATTGGTTAATTTTGCAGAAAAAAAAGAGAAAACTTTAAATGAAATTTCTTTAGATGATTTAAAAAAACTCTATAGAAATTTAGATAAGAGTGTTTTGAAAGTTTTTGATGTAAAGAACTCTATGAATGCAAAAAATTCTTATGGTGGAACTTCTGCAAACAACGTAAAAAAAATGATAAAAAAATATAAAAAAGATACTAGATGAAGTTATTTTTTCTTTTGATTTTAGGCGCGCTAATTTTAGAAAGTTGTGGAAAAAAATCTGATCCACAGTACCAAGGTAAAATTAAATACGAAATAAAAACTATTTTATAAAATACATGACTCATTTTAAATATTTCAAAGAAAAATTATTTGTAGAAAGTACCTCCATGTTGAATATTGTAAAAAAAAATAAAACTCCTTTTTATCTTTATTCAGGACAGCAGATAAAAGAAAATTATATAAAATTCGCTAAAATTTTTAAAAATGTAAATCCTCTTATATGTTTTGCTGCCAAAGCTAATACAAATCTGACAATCATGAGAATGTTAGGAAGACTAGGATCAGGTGCAGATGTAGTCTCAGGTGGTGAACTTCTAAAAGCTTTAAAAGCAGGAATAAAACCAAATAAAATTGTTTTTTCAGGAGTAGGGAAAACGGAAGAAGAATTAAAACTGGCTATTAAAAATAAAATATTATTAATAAATGTTGAGTCCGAGAGTGAGGCAATATTAATCAATAAAATAGGTAAAAATAATAATAAAATAATATCTATTGGTTTTAGAATAAATCCAAATGTTGATGCCAAAACTCATAAAAAAATTTCAACTGGAAAAGCAGAAAATAAATTTGGAGTATCTATAAAGAATTTTTCTTCTTTTTATAAAAAAATAAAAAAATTTAAAAACCTAAAAATTAATGCAGTGAGTGTCCATATAGGCAGTCAAATTTTATCTGATGCTCCGTATAAAAAAACACTGGATGTTCTTTCGGAATTTATAAAAGACTTAAACATAAAACTTAAATATGTTGACCTTGGTGGTGGCTTTGGAATTAAATACACTAAAAAAGATAAACAGGTTAATTTAAATAATTATGCAAAACTTGTTTACGATTTTAAGAAAAAATTAAATTGTAATATTATTTTTGAACCTGGTAGATCTTTAGTCGGTAATACAGGAGTTTTAGTAAGTAAAATTCAATATATAAAAAAAGGTTCAAATAAGAATTTTATAATTATAGACGCGGGTATGAATGACTTTATGAGAACTGCGTTATACGATGCCAGTCATGATATTGTTCCGATTGTCAGAACAAAAAGAAAATCTCAAGAACCTATAGAATTTGTTGGTCCAATCTGTGAAACTTCGTGTAAATTTATAAAGTATAAAAAATATCAAAAGATAAAAGAAGGTGACTTTGTAGCCATAACAAATGTAGGTGCTTATGGTTCTTCTTTGTCTTCTAACTATAATACTAAGCCTCTTATTGCTGAAATTTTAGTTGATAAAAATAGTTTTAAAATTATTAGAAAAAAACAAAATTTGTTTAAATTAATAAACTCTTAATGCAATTAATAAGATCTTTATTTTTTAATGTGTTTTTATATACTGGTATAATTTTAGTTTTTATTCTAGCTATACCGACATTAATTTTACCTCCCAAATTCACTTTGTATTGTGGAAAATTTTTAGCTTATTATATAATTTTAATATTAAGATTAATTTTAAACACCAGGGTTATATTTCACGGACAGGAAAATTTGAAGAAGGTAAAAAAATTTTTTATAGCTTCTGCGCATCAGTCAATGTTTGAAACTTTTGTTCTTCAAGCGCCGCTCGACTTTCCTGTTTTTATTTTAAAGAAAGAACTCCTAAGTATACCTTTGTTTGGCTGGTATTTAAGGAAAATTGGATCAATTGAGATAATTAGAGAGACAACAACAAAAGAAAATTTAAATTTTTTTGATAAAATAAAAAATACTATTCAAAAACATAATCGCCCTCTTTTAATTTTTCCTCAAGGCACAAGGGTCAAATTTAGTGACAGAAGTCCTTTCAAGAAAGGTGTGGGAAGAATCTATGACTCTCTTAATCTGCCCTGCATCCCTGTCGCCTTAAACTCTGGAAAAATATGGCCCAAAAATAGCTTTATCAAGTACCCAGGTGATATTCACGTTTCTTTCTTAGAACCAATTGAACCCGGTTTAGAAAAGATTATTTTTCTCAAAATTTTAGAAGAAAAAATTTATTCTGAAACTGAAAAATATTGTTAATCCTTTTTTCTGCCAAAATCTGGCTTGTTCGTGTCTTGTCCGGCTTTGATGATTTCTTTTCTAACTTCTTTTGTAGAATTAAAAATTTGATAAAGCTTATCACCATTTTTATCATTTATAGCTTTTTTTAATTCATTCAGTTTTTCAATAAAACTCTCAATACCTTTTGATATATTTTCATTGTTATCTAGAAAAATATCTCTCCACATTAAAGGGTTAGAAGCAGCTATTCTTGTAAAATCTCTTAAACCTCCTGCGCTGTACTGTACTACTTCATGCTTCAATTTATCTTCAACCCCCGTTACTGTTCTGACAATATTATAGGCAATCGCATGTGGTAAATGACTAGTTAAAGATAAAATTTTATCGTGTTCTTCCGGTGTCATAATTTGAACTTTACTTCCTATCGCTTCCCAGAAAGCTT
The DNA here is from genome assembly GCA_905618885.1 of uncultured Pelagibacteraceae bacterium. Taxonomy (GTDB): domain Bacteria; phylum Pseudomonadota; class Alphaproteobacteria; order Pelagibacterales; family Pelagibacteraceae; genus Pelagilacustribacter. The sequence goes on along the minus strand of CAJQTC010000012.1, from coordinate 16,348 downwards.
TTAAATTTTTTACTGGTTCGTTAGCACAATCTTTAGGTGGAGAAATAACACACCAACGATTTTTGAACATCTGGGCCTGCCCTGCTCTTGGCCCACTTTCTTCTGTTCCTGCAATTGGGTGCGAAGGTATCCAGTGAACATCTGTTAGATTAATATTATGAATTATCTTCATAACCTCTTTTTTGACGGATCCTGTGTCTGTTAAAATAGCATTTTTTTTCAAACTATCTTTTATCGATAAAATAATTTCTTTATAACTACTTAAGGGTGTTGCAATAATTATTAAATCAGAGTTGGCAACACACTGACGGATGTCATTAGATCCATTCGTACATATGTTTTCTTTTTTTAAATATGCAGTAACTTCTTTTGAATGATCAAATACTTTAGTTTCTTTAGCTAAATTATTATTTTTAATAGCCCTTAAAATTGAAGAACCTATCAAACCACAACCAATTATAGAAATAGTATTAAACATTAAGAATTTTTTTTAATTCAGTTATTAGTTTTAAATTTTCTTTACTGTTACCAACGGTAACTCTTAAAGAATTTTTTATTGAGTAAGCATCCATTTGTCTTAACAAAATTCCTGCTTTAGCTAAAGCATAAAAAACTTGTTTTGAATTTTTTTTAACTCTATCAAAGTTAATTAATGAAAAATTAACACTAGTCTTGTTCGTATGTATGTTTAGCTTCTTAAAAACATCATAAAAAATTTTAGACCATTTTCGCACGTGCATTATTTCTTTGTTTAACCAGGCTGTATCTTTTATTGCAACAGAAGCTGCGAATAATGCTGGTCGACTAACATTAAAAGGAGGTTTTATTTTATACAATGAATCAACTATATTTTTTGATGCATATCCCCAACCAACTCTTAGTCCTGCTAAACCATATATTTTTGAAAATGTTCTGGTTATTACAACATTTTTAAATTTCGTAAATAGTTTTAATCCACATTCATAATCTTTTGAGTTCACATATTCAAAATATGCATCGTCTACAACTAATAAAATATTACTCCTAAGTTTTTTTCTTAATTTTAATATTTCTTTTTTACTAATATATGTGCCAGTAGGGTTATTAGGGTTTGCAATAAAAATTATTTTTGTTTTACTGGTTACGCATGAAAGTATATTATCTACTGAAGAGGTAAAATTATTTTCTGCTGCGTATACTACTTTTGCAGAATTAAGCTTAGTATAAATTCTATAAATAATAAAACTATATTGCGATAGTACAACCTCATCATTTTTACTGAGAAAAGCTTTACAAATAATTTCAATGACTTGATCGGAACCGCTACCTAGAATTATTTTACTTTGATCTAATTTAAATTTTTTAGCTATAGTTTTTCTTAGAAATGTTCCGTCTGAATCCGGATATCTCTTAAAATCTTTTGAAACTTTAATATACTCTTTTACCGCTCTCGGACTTGGCCCTAACGCAGATTCATTTGCAGATAGTTTTATTTTAGCAAATTTTTGCTTAAATTTACTCAAACCAGCAACGTATTTTTCAGCATTAATATTTTTAGCTTTTGGTAATTTCATAGCTTGATCATGTCATATCTAAAAAGCTTTATTATTTCTATGTTCAATTTAGTTTCTTATAAAATTGACAATTTTCCAACGGTTTAGTACAAGTTTATAGCGCTGATTTAACCAAATTGCGGGCGCATAATAAAATTCGCTAAATAGGGTTTTGCCCAGTTTAGCTGGGTTTTTTTTTTATATGAACTATAAAATTGAAAATATAAAACAAATAATTGTAACAAAACCACTTAAACTTGATTGTGGTCAAACCATAAAAGATTTTCCTATAGCTTATGAGACTTACGGTAAGCTTAATAAAGAAAAAAATAATGCAATTTTAATTTTTCACGCTCTTTCGGGAGATCAATTTGTTTCTGGTACTAACCCTGTTACTAATAAAGTTGGCTGGTGGAGTACAGCTGTAGGTCCAGGAAAAGCCGTTGATACAGAAAAATATTTCATTATTTGTGCAAATGTTTTAGGTGGATGTATGGGTTCTTTTGGACCTAAAAATCTTAACATTGAAGATAATGAGCCTTATGGTTTGAAGTTTCCGGTAATTACAATAAGAGATATGATTAGAGCACAAGAATCTTTACTAGAACACTTCGAGATAAAAAAACTTTTAAGTGTTTTAGGTGGTTCCATGGGAGGGATGCAGCTTTTACAGTTTTGTGCTTTGTATCCTGATAAGACTTTTTCAGCCGTTCCTATTGCATCAACCGCCAGTCACAATGCACAACAAATTGCTCTAAATGAATTAGCTAGACAGGCAATAATGGCAGATCCATTATGGAATAAAGGAAACTACTATAAAGATAAAAAAATTCCCAAAAATGGCTTAGCTGTAGCAAGAATGGCTGCTCATATTACTTATATGTCAGACAAAGGCTTGCAAGAAAGATTTGGAAGAAAACTACAAGAAAAAAAGGATTATGAGTTTACATTTGATGCTGACTTTCAGATAGAAAGTTATCTAAGACATCAAGGCAATGTATTTGTAGATAGATTTGACGCAAATTCATATTTATATATATCAAGAGCTATGGATTATTTTGATCTATCTAAACAATTTAAGAATGGATTAGTTGAAGCATTTCAGAATCATAAAACAAAATTTTTGATTATATCCTTTTCTTCAGATTGGCTTTACCCTACGAAAAATAGTAAAGATATTGTAATTGCTTTAAATGCGTCAGGTGCAAATGTTGCTTTTGCTGAAATAAAAACAGACAAAGGTCATGATTCTTTTTTAGTTAAAGAACTAGAATTCTTAGAAACTCTTAAAGGTTTTTTAGATTCAAATTTTGAAATATTTAAAAATGAAAAATGAATTTAAAATAATTGTAAATTTACTTCCTGTACAATCGCGAGTATTAGATGTTGGTTGTGGTGATGGAACTTTAATCGAGGCTCTTATCAAACAAAAAAGTATCGACGCTAGAGGTATTGAACTTGAAGAGAATAAAGTTAAACAATGTATATCTAAAGGTTTATCTGTAATTCAAGGGAATGCTGAGACTGAACTTGCTCAATTTCCTGATAAAGCTTTTGACTTTGTTGTCTTAAGTCAAACACTTCAAGCATTTTATCAACCAGTAAACGTTTTAAATGAATTGTTGAGAATAGGGAAAAAAGTAATAATTTCTATACCTAACTTTGGATATTGGCGGGTTAGAACAAGTTTATTATTTTTCGGAAAAATGCCTGTGACAAGATCTCTTCCCGATTCTTGGTATAATACTCCTAATCTACACATGTGCTCTATAAAAGATTTTTATCAGTTTTGTGATGAAAAAAAAATCAAGATGAACAAAATTATTGGGGTCAATAATGAGAAAACATCTTCTATAAATCGAATTAATTTAGAGATGAAAAACCTTTTGTCTGAGGTTGGCATCTTTTTGATTAGCTAAATGTTAAACATAGATATTGTACCCTGCTTACAAGATAATTATAGTTTTGTAGTTCATGACACAGAAACAAATACTGTTGCTGTAGTTGATCCCTCGGAATTTGAACCTATTAATAATTTTATAGAAAAAAAATTAAAAAAGATTGATTATATATTCAATACCCATCACCATTTTGATCATACAGGGGGGAATTTAGATTTACAAAAAAAATATAAAACTAAAATTGTCGGCTCTAAAAAGGATGAAAAAAGAATTCCAGGTATAGACATAAAATTATCTGACAATGAAAATTTTAAATTAGGATGTATAGATTTTAAAATTTTTTACATACCAGGTCATACTAATGGTCATGTTTGTTTTTATGCTAAAGATGAAAGAGTTATTTTTACTGGTGACACTTTATTTTCATTAGGTTGTGGTAGAGTTTTCGAGGGTACGCACATAGAAATGTTGAATTCACTTAACCTTATAAAAAGATTACCAATAGACACTCTAATTTATTGCGGACATGAATATACTGAAAAAAATTTAGACTTTTGTATTAAATATGAAATTAACAATAATAGACTGGAGGAAAAAAAAGAATGGGTGATATCAAAATTAAGTAAAAAAGAACCAACAATTCCTGTAATTTTAAAAGAAGAGTTAAGTACAAATATTTTTTTACGTTGCGATGTTCTTGCTGTAAAAAAATCCTTGGGTATGGAAAATTCCTCAGAAGTGGAAATATTCAAAAAACTTAGAGATTTAAAGGATAGTTTTTAGCTTCTATCACCTTGACTTGAAGTTCTTTCAAGTTATATTGCTATATTTTTAAAGAAAGAAAACTTATGTCATTTGCAATATTTGAAACAGGTGGAAAACAATACAAAGCATCTGCAAGTAAAATTATAGAAATAGAAAAACTTGATGCTGAAATAGGTAAAACTATTCAGTTTAAAAATATTCTATTATTAAATGATAGTAAAACTACTGTAATAGGAAACCCAAATATTGATGGTGCTATCGTTGAGGCAAAATTATTAGATAATGTTAAGGATAGAACTGTTTTAATTTTTCACAAGAGAAGAAGAAAACATTCAAGAAAAATGAATGGACATAGGCAAAGACATTCAAAAATTCAAATTACCAAAATACTTTCAAAAGATGGTAAAGTCATAGCTGAAGCAAAACCAATTGAACTGAAAGAAAAAAAGATTATTGAGCCAAAAAAAACAAAAAAACAAAAACAATTAATCGCTAAAAAAAATTTAAAGAAATAGGAAAATAATATGGCAACAAAAAAAGCTGGTGGATCTTCCCGTAATGGTCGAGATAGTGCAGGTAGAAGACTTGGTGTTAAAAAATATGGTGATCAAGTAGTTATACCTGGAAATATTATCGTAAGACAGAGAGGTACACGTATTCATCCAGGAGAAAATGTTGGTATGGGTACAGACCACACTTTGTTTTCTTTGATTAAAGGTAAAGTTAAATTCAAAAAATCAAAATTAAACAGAACTTTTGTTTCTGTTATTCCCAATTAAGCATATAAATAACTTTAGTTATTTATTTTAAAAACCTACAATGAAATTTCTAGATCAGGCAAAAATCTATATTAAAGCTGGCAATGGTGGTTCTGGTTCTGCAAGTTTCAGAAGAGAAAAGTTTGTTGAATATGGAGGTCCTGATGGTGGGGATGGTGGAAATGGTGGTTCTATTATTTTTGAAGCAGAAAGAAATCTAAATACATTAATTGATTTTAGATACGCTCAACATTTTAGAGCAGAAAATGGATATATAGGAACTAAAAGAAAAAGAACTGGTGCAGGTGGAAAAGATTTAATAATCAAAGTTCCTGTAGGAACGCAGGTTTATGAAGAAGATAACAATACATTAATTTATGATTTTACAAAAAATAAGGAAAGATATTTAGTGGCTGCTGGTGGCAACCACGGTTTAGGAAATGTTAGATTTAAAAGCTCAACTAATAGAGCTCCAACAAAAAAAACAAATGGAAAAGTAGGAGAAGAATTTTGGATATGGTTACAATTAAAAGTTATTGCAGATATAGGAATAGTAGGAATGCCAAATGCGGGGAAATCAAGTTTACTTGCAGCTATAACTCGTGCAAGACCTAAGATAGCAAATTATCCTTTTACAACAATTGATCCCAATCTTGGTGTTTCTTATTACGATGATAAAGAAGTAACATTAGCAGATATACCGGGTATAATCGAAGGTGCTCACGAAGGTACTGGCTTGGGTGATAAATTTCTACGTCATATTGAAAGGTGTAAAATTTTGTTACATTTAATTGATCTGTCAGAAGATAAGCTAGTAGAGTGTTATCTAAAAGTAAGAAATGAATTATCTAAATATGACAAGATTCTAACAAAAAAGAAGGAGATTATTGTGTTTAATAAATCTGATTTAGTTGAGAAAAAAGAAATCGAAAGAAAATTAAAAATTTTTAAAACAAAGATCAAAAAAAAATATCAAATAATTTCAGTTGTTACAGACAAAAACTTGATTGATTTAAGAAAAATATTATTGAAAAATGCAAATAAATAAAGCAAAAAAAATAGTTATAAAATTAGGTTCATCTACAATTGTTGATAATAAGGGCAAATTTAAAAAGAAATGGCTCTTAAGTTTAATTCAGGACATTAAACAATTTAGAAAAAACAACCAAGAAATAGTCATTGTTTCTTCAGGTTCTATTGCGCTTGGACAAAGCTATTTAAAAATAAAAAATAAGAAAGTTAAACTTCAAATGAGTCAAGCAGTAGCTTCGATTGGACAAATTCATTTAATTAACGAATTTCAAAAACTTTTTGAAAAAAATAAGATTAAAATTGGACAAATTTTAATAACACCAGATGATACAGAGCAAAGAAGAAGAGCGTTGAATGCTAGAAGAACATTTGAAAACCTTTTCAAGTTAGGAGCAATACCTGTTGTTAATGAAAATGATACTACAGCAACATCTGAAATTAAATATGGAGACAATGATAGGCTAGCAGCAAGAGTAGCTCAAATAGTGGGAGCAGATTTACTTATAATCTTATCTGACGTTGATGGATTATATAAAAAGATATCAAATAAAAAAAGTTTAATTAAAGAAGTGAATGATGTTAATGAGAATATCTTTTCTCTAGTTGATAAAAAGATTAATATCTTTGGCTCAGGTGGAATGCTCACAAAGTTAGAGGCGGCAAAAATTTGCATGAACGCTGGCTGTAATATGCTAATTGCTAATGGAAGAAACTTTAATCCTATAAAAAAAATTATAAGTAAAAAAAAATATACATGGTTTAAACCAAAAATTTCTAATTTAGACGCTAGAAAAAAATGGATAATAAGTTCACTATCTTCATTTGCTAAAATTTATATCGATCAAGGTGCATCTAGAGCTTTAAAGTCCGGAAAAAGTTTGTTGTCAGCTGGTATAACTAAGGTCGCAGGTAATTTTAAAAAAGGTGATAATATAATCATTGTAGATAATAATAATATTCATATTGCGAGAGCACTATCATCATTTACCTCTGATGAAATTAATAAAATTAAAGGTTTACAAAGTAACCAGATAGAAAATATCCTTGGTTATGCAACTAAATCTGAAATAGTACACAAGGATGATATTGTAGTATTATGAAAAAATTAAAACAATTTGGTGTAAACGCCAAAAAAGCTTTAACTATACTTAATAGTTTAAATGAACAAAAAATTAATAAAGTGCTTTTAGGCTATAATCGACTTTTGTTGAAAAATAAAAAACAGATTATTCAAGAAAATATAAAAGATGTTAAAAATGTAAAAAGGAAACATCTTGTAGATAGACTGATATTAGACAGCAAAAGAATAGAAAGCATAAGAAACTCTATCAATGAAATTTATAAATTTAAAAGCCCTCTAAATAAAGTCTTAGAGTCGTGGAAAAGACCAAGTGGGTTAAAAATAAAAAAAGTTACAACATCAATAGGAGTAATAGGTATAATTTATGAAAGCAGGCCAAACGTGACCTCCGATGCTTCCGCTTTATGCTTAAAATCTGGTAATTGTGGAATATTAAGAGGTGGTTCTGAGGCTTATAATTCAAATAAGATATTGGTTGATCTTTTTAGAGAATCTTTAAAAATAAATAATATTGATAAAAATTGCGTTCAATTTATTGAAGACAAAAGTAGAAACGTCGTAAATTACCTTTTATCTAATATGTCGGAATATATAGATGTAATTATACCAAGAGGAGGAAAGGAACTTGTGAAGAAAGTTCAACAATTTTCAAGAGTACATGTGATTGGGCACCTTGAGGGTATTTGTCATATTTATGTGGACAAAGATGCTAACACCGCTATGGCTACAAAAATAGTTACCAATGCAAAGATGAGAAGAACTAGTATATGCGGCGCTGTAGAAACATTATTAATAGATTCTAAGTCAATAAAAAAACATGGTGTCCCAATTATTAATAAACTGACATCATTAGGTTGCGAAGTCGTTGTGGATAAAAAAATTAATCAAATATTTAAAAATAAATATAAATTAGCAAAAGAAATTGATTGGAATACTGAATATTTAGATGCAAAAATTTCTGTTAAATCTGTTGATGGAGTGGAAGAAGCTAAAAATCATATATTAAAATATGGCACGATGCATACTGACAGTATTATAACTAATAACTCTAAAACGGCTGAAATATTTTTAAATGGTATTAACAGTGCAATTTCAATGCATAATGTTTCGACTCAATTTGCTGATGGAGGTGAATTTGGATTTGGAGGAGAGATTGGAATTTCAACAAATAAATTGCCGCCAAGAGGCCCAGTTGGAATTAATCAATTAACATCCTATAGGTACATAGTCAGTGGAAAAGGGATTATTAGACCTTAATCAAAAATGATTAAACCAAGGCAACAAAGAATTGGAATTTTAGGGGGTAGCTTTGACCCTCCACACCGTGGGCACCTAGAAATCTCGAGACTAGCAATAAAAAAACTATCTTTGGATCAGGTTTACTGGTGTATTACAAAAAAAAATCCTCTAAAAAAAAAAGCTTTTTTCTTACTAACTGAAAGAATAAAAAAAAGTAAGATTATAACAAGAAAAATAAAAAAAATTAAAATTAAATTTTTTGAAGATAAAATAAAATCACCTAATACCATCGATTTAATAAAATATTTGAAGAAAAAAAATAAAAAAAAAAAATTTTTTTTCATTATTGGTTCAGATAATTTAATTAAATTTCATAAATGGAAAAATTGGAAAATTTTACCAAAATTAACTGAAATTGTTGTGTTTTCTCGAAAGGACTTTGATCAAAAGGCAAAAAAATCTGTTACAATGAAGCAAGTGAAAAATATAATATTCATTAAACATAAACCTATAAATATTTCTTCTACTCAAATTAGGAAAAATTATCTTAAAAGTTAATGGAAATATCTGAAATAAAAAATAAAATTGAAATTATTTTAGATAATAATAAAGCTAATAACATTGTTTCGATTGATCTTAAGAAAAAATCTTTTATAGCAGACTATATGATTATAGCTTCGGGAACTTCTTCTAGACATCTGCAATCTCTATCTCAAAATTTAGTAACAGAGCTTAAAAAAATAGGTATTTACAACTGTAGAATGGAAGGTAATGATAGTAATGACTGGAAGCTTGTGGATGCAATTGACATTATAGTTCATTTATTTCATCCAGAAAAAAGAGATTTTTATGATCTTGAAAAAATGTGGTCCGAGCCAATTCTAAAAGAGAAAATACTAATATGAAAATAAATATTATAATTACAATTTTATTTTTAAATATTTTTATAAGTAATGATTATGCTTACTCAACAAACTCAAATAAATTATATGAGAAAATCGATTTATTTAGTGAGGTTTTAGAAACTATAAAACAAGAATATGTTAATGAAATTGATCAAGCAGAGGTTATGGATTCAGCGATTAATGGACTTCTGCAATCTTTAGATCCTTATTCAGCGTACATGAGTCCTAAATCATTTGATGGTATGCAAACTGATACCAAAGGTGAGTTTGGTGGACTTGGAATTGAAATAGGAATGGAGTCCGGTGTTGTTAAGGTTATTTCTCCAATTAATGACACTCCAGCAGCAAATGCAGGTATAAAATCAGGTGATTATATTGTTAGAATTAATGGTCAACAAGTGCAGGGTAAGACACTTACTGAAGCGGTCGAACTTATGCGTGGGCCTATTGGGTCGGAAATCAAATTAACTGTTAGACGAAAAAATGAAAAAAAAGCATTAGAATTTAAAATTAAAAGAGCAGTCATAGAGGTTAAATCAGTTGAAGCAAAAATAATTGGAGAGAAAAAAAAAATTGGATACATAAGATTAAAATCGTTTAACGAAAATAGTGATGAGCAACTATTTGAAAAAGTTAATTATTTTGAAAAAAAAAATAAACTAACTGGTTATATTCTTGACTTGAGAAATAACCCAGGAGGGTTACTGTCTCAAGCTATAAGTATAACAGATTTTTTTTTAGATAATGGAGAAATAGTTTCTACAAAGGGAAGAAAAATTAGTGAGACAAGAAGATTTTTTTCTAAAAAAGGCGACGGGATAAATAAAAAACCTTTAATAGTGATTACTAATAATGGATCGGCTTCAGCATCAGAAATTGTATCTGGGGCTTTAAAGGATCATAAACGAGCGATTATTTTAGGTGAACGTACCTATGGAAAAGGATCTGTACAGTCTATTATACCACTCAAAAATGGTGGAGGCTTAAGGCTAACTATATCAAAATATTATTTACCTTCTGGAAAATCAATTTCAGAAGTTGGAGTTTTACCTGATATTTTTGTGGAAGAGATTGGAAAGGATTTTAAAATTAATTCTGATACAGATAATCAATTAAAATATGCTATTGATTTGCTTAAATCGTGAAAACGATTCATAAAATTCTTCCCCTTAGAACAGGTGTTGGTATAGCTGTTCTCAATTCACAAAATAAAGTTTTTGTTGGAAAAAGAAAAGATAACCCAATCGATAAATGGCAAATGCCTCAAGGTGGTGTAGATACTAATGAAACTTTATTACAAGCAATGAAAAGAGAGCTCTCAGAAGAAACCAGCATAACAACTATAGAAGTTTTAAAAGAATTTGATCAATGGCTTGAATATGAATTGCCAGATAAATTAGTTGGAAAAATATGGAAAGGTAAATATAGGGGACAAAAACAAAAATGGTTTGTGGTTAAGTTTCTAGGTGATGATAGTGAAATTAATATAAACACAAAAAATCCAGAATTTATAGAATGGAAGTGGGTAGATATAAATCTTTTACCGAATATAATTGTGCTTTTTAAAAAACACATTTATGAAAAAGTGTTAGTAGAACTAAAAAAAAATATTAACTAATTTGCTGAAGTGTTTCCAGCTTGTGACTTATAATGTATTTTTCTTTATCATTAATTTCTGGGTTTTCTAAAAGAACCTTAGTCTCATCAATCATTTTTACTATATTTTCTTTTGTAAGTTTTTCTAATTTGATTGTAGTTGATGTTAGAATTAAAAGTTTATTATTAAAAAATTCTACAGTCCCTTCTTCAACATAAAATTTCTCGATTTTGTTTTCTTGCTCCACATCTATAAATCCTGGCCTTAGAAAAGTAATTAATGCGATATGATCTTTTAAAATTGTCATTAATCCCTCGTAAGCAGGTATCGTTACTTGTTTAACAGCAGTGTTTAATAGAATTTGATCAGGACTGATTATTTCTAAATTAAAATTTTCAGACATTATTACTTCGCGTCTTGAGCCATTTTTTCAGCTTTTTCAACTGCTTCTTCAATTCCACCGACCATGTAAAATGCAGATTCTGGAAGGTGGTCATAATCTCCTTTACAGATTGCACTAAATCCTTTGATAGTTGAATCTAGATCAACTAATTTTCCAGGTGAACCTGTAAATACTTCTGCAACAAAGAAAGGTTGTGATAAAAATCTTTGAATTTTTCTTGCTCGTGTTACAGTAATTTTATCTTCTTCTGACAGTTCATCCATACCTAAAATTGCTATAATATCTTGTAAAGATTTATATGCCTGTAGTGTTTGTTGAACTTCTCTTGCCACCCTATAATGCTCATCTCCTACTATTCTTGGGTCAAGAATTCTGGATGTAGAGTCTAGAGGATCTACTGCCGGGTAAATTCCTATTTCAGCTATCTGCCTCGAAAGAACAGTTGTAGCATCTAAATGCGCAAATGATGTAGCTGGTGCTGGGTCTGTTAAATCATCTGCAGGTACATAAATCGCCTGTACAGATGTAATCGACCCTTTGCTAGTTGATGTAATTCTTTCTTGTAAATTACCCATATCAGTAGCTAAGGTTGGTTGGTATCCTACAGCTGAAGGAATTCTTCCTAATAAGGCTGAAACTTCTGATCCTGCCTGTGTAAATCTAAAAATATTATCAATAAAAAATAGTACGTCTTGTCCTTCTTTATCTCTAAAATATTCTGCAACAGTTAAACCGGTAAGTGCTACTCTTGCTCTAGCTCCTGGAGGTTCGTTCATTTGTCCGTAAACTAACGCAGCTTTTGATCCTTCACCATCAGGTTTAATCACTCCTGACTCGATCATTTCATGATAGAGATCGTTTCCTTCTCGTGTTCTTTCTCCAACTCCAGCAAACACTGAAAACCCACCGTGTGCTTTTGCGATGTTGTTTATTAGTTCCATAATAGTAACAGTTTTACCAACACCTGCTCCTCCAAATAGGCCTACTTTTCCACCTTTAGCATAGGGAGCTAAAAGATCTATAACTTTAATTCCCGTAACCAACATTTCCGTTTCGGTAGACTGTTCAGTAAACTTAGGAGCCTGTCTGTGTATTGGCCATTTTTCTTTTGTTTTAACTGGCCCTTTTTCGTCAATCGGTTCACCTATTACATTAATTATTCTTCCAAGCGTTTCTGGTCCAACAGGTACTAGTATGGGTTCTCCCGTATTAGTGACTATATCTCCTCGTTTTAAACCTTCTGTAGAATCCATTGCTATAGTTCTAACACTACCCTCGCCTAAATGCTGAGCAACTTCTAATACTAATTTGTTTCCCGCGTTGCTGACTTCTAGTGCTGTATATATTTCTGGTAGATCACCATCAAAAGTTACGTCAATGACAGCGCCAATAATTTGAGTAATCTTTCCTGTTTTTTTCATAATTATAAACTTTCTGCTCCCGATATTATTTCGATTAATTCTTTAGTGATTACTGCTTGCCTGCTTCTGTTATAGTTTATTGTTAACTTATTAACTAAATCTCCCGCATTTCTAGTCGCACTGTCCATTGCAGTCATACGAGAGCCCTGTTCGCTAGCAGAATTTTCTAAAAAAGCTTTAAAAACTTGTATTGAAATATTTTTTGGAAGTAAATCTTCAAGGATCTCATCTTCATCTGGCTCGAATTCATAAAAAATTTCTTCATTTTTTTTTGAATTTTTTTTTACTTCAGTAGGAATTATTTGCTGTGCTTCTGGTATTTGTGTCATAACATTCTTAAAATTATTAAAAAATAAAATGCATTTATCAAATTCATTTTTATCAAATAAATCTAAGATTGTTTTCCCAACTTCATTAGCTTCGACAAATGAAATTTTTTTTTTATTTTTAAAGCTTAGTTTTTTAATAATATACTTTCCGTATTCTCTCTTAAGCTGATCGTGACCTTTTGAACCAACTGTAATAATTTTTAGATTTTTTTCTTCTTTTAAAATTTTTTCAAAATATTTTTTAGCTAATCTACATATGTTTGAATTAAAGCCTCCGCACAAGCCTCTGTCAGATGTCATTACTACGCATAGGTGGGTCTGATCTCTTCCTGTTCCAATTAATAGTTTTGGAGCATTTTGAGGATCGCTTATTGAATCGGTTAAATTTAAAATTATATTCTGCATTTTTTCGCTATAAGGTCTTCCTCTTTCAGCGTTCTCTTGTGCTTTCCTAAGTTTTGCAGCTGCTACCATTTTCATTGCTTTGGTGATTTTTTGTGTAGACTTAACACTAACAATTCTTTTTCTTAGATCATCTAAACTAGGCATTATTTTTTACTTTTTTTATATTGTTCTATTATTTGAATTAAAGAATCTTCTAAATCTTTTTCTAATTTTCCAGTAGACTGGATTGTGCTTAAAATTTCATTTTTTTCATTTGTAATTTTTTCTAAAATATCTTTTTCAAAGCTTTTGATTTGATTTAACTCTACATCGTCTAAGTATCCTTTAACTCCCGTGAATACGGAAATAACTTGTTCAGCTACAGTTAAAGGTGAGTATTGATTTTGTTTTAAAAGTTCTGTTAGTTTTGAACCACGATTTAAAAGCTTTTGTGTTGACGCATCAAGATCTGAACCAAATTGAGCAAAAGCTGCCATTTCTCTGTATTGGGCTAATTCTAGTTTTATTGAGCCAGCTACTTTTTTCATTGCCTTAGTTTGTGCGGCAGATCCTACTCTTGAAACTGACAGACCAACATTAACAGCGGGTCTAATACCTTGATTAAATAATTGTGTTTCTAAAAATATTTGTCCGTCTGTAATAGAAATTACATTTGTTGGAATATAAGCGGAAACGTCTCCAGCTTGTGTTTCGATTATAGGCAAAGCAGTTAGAGAACCCCCTCCATTAGCATCACTTAGTTTTGCGGCTCTCTCTAATAGCCTGCTATGCAGATAGAATACATCACCTGGATAGGCTTCTCTTCCAGGAGGTCTTCTTAGTAATAAAGACATTTGTCTGTAAGCAACAGCTTGTTTTGATAAATCATCATAAACAATTAATGCATGCATTCCATTATCTCTAAAATATTCTCCTATTGTGCAGCCTGTATACGGTGCTAAAAATTGAAGAGGAGCCGCATCAGAGGCGGTCGCCGCAACTACTGTTGTGTATTTCATAGCTCCAGCATCTTCCAAAGTTTTAACAATCTGCGCTACCGTGGAACGTTTTTGACCTATGGCTACATAAACACAATAAAGTTTTTTCTTCTCATCATCGGACTCATTAATTGTTTTTTGATTAATAATCGCATCAATAGCAACTGCGGTTTTACCAGTTTGCCGATCACCAATAATTAATTCTCTTTGGCCTCTACCAATTGGAATTAGAGTGTCGATTGCTTTTAAGCCTGTTTGCATCGGTTCACTTACAGACTGTCTTGGTATGATACCAGGTGCTTTAACTTCAACTCTTTTTCTTACAGTTTTTTCACTTAAGTTTCCTTTTCCATCAATTGGATTTCCCAATCCATCTAAAACTCTTCCTAAAAGTTCTTTGCCAACAGGAGCGTCTACGATTGAGCCAGTTCTTTTTACTGTGCTACCTTCTTTTATTTTTCTATCATCACCAAAAACTACTATTCCGACATTATCGCTTTCTAAATTAAGTGCCATACCTTTAGAGCCATCTTCAAATTCTACCATTTCTCCAGCTTGTACGTTATCAAGACCAAAAACTCTTGCTATTCCATCGCCAACAGATAAAACTTTTCCTATTTCTGAGACCTCAGCTTTTTCACCGAAATTTTTTATTTGTTCTTTTAGTATTTTAGTAATTTCCGAAGGATTAATTTGCATATTATGCTTCTAACATTATTTGTTCATATTTTTTTAATTTATTTTTAATAGAAGTGTCAATCATTAAACTTCCTATTTGCATTTTTAAGCCACCGATTAAAGCTTCGTCGACTTTATAATTAAATGTCACAGTGGTATTCATTGCTTGTGAAAGTTCAGTATTTAAATTCTTAAGCTCTTCATTTGTTAAATTTTTTGAAGAAATTAAAGACGCTGTTAATTCTCCTTTTTTTTTAGAGACTAAAGACAAAAAATTTGAAAAAATTTTATTTAGAAAAAAAATTCTTTTTTTAATAACTAAAATAGATAAAAAGCTTTTAGTAATTTTTGATAAATTCATTTCAATCGAAATTTTTTTTAAAACTTCTAATTGACTTGATTGAGATAGAGTGGGATTGTTAACAAAGTTTTTAAAATCCTCACTAGTTTTATAAGCAGCTAAAAGTTCGTTAACGTCCTTTACTATAGCTTCCAATCCAGATTTTTCATTAGCAAGCTCATATAGAGCCAGAGCATACCTGTTAGCAGTTTCTGAGGAAAATGACTTATTTGAACTCACTTGAATACTCCTAGATTAGAAATTTTATTAAGAATGTGGTTTCCTACCATAAGGATAGATACCGATCAAGATGGTTAGATTGTTTTAGGCAAAGTTAATGGGATCAACATCAACCGTAAGTTTTATTTTTTTGGATATGGTTAAATTATCAAGAATTTTACCTACGCTTTTTTGAATTAAACTACTATTTTTGGATCTTAATAAAAGTCGTGTTCTATACTTTTTTTTGACTTTAAATATAGGAGAGTCAACTGGCCCTAAAACATCAAGTTGATTTATAGTGCTTAATTTTTTTTTGATCTCTTGTGCTGCTCTAAAGCTGTCTTGACTAGAACTAGCTGAAACGATCAAAGCAATAAGTCTAGAGTAAGGTGGTAAATTTTTATTTTTTCTAATAATCAATTCGCTATTTAAAAATTTTTCTGGGTTGTTTTCCAATACATCTTTCAGAGTTTCATTTAGCGGTGTTGCAGTTTGATAGATAATTGTAGATTTGCTTGAGAACCGACCTGCTCTTCCACTTAATTGATTATATAATTGTATATTTTTTTCAGTTGTTCTTAAATCATAACCCATTCCAGAAAAGTCTGCATCTACTACAACGATACAGTTTAGTTTAGGAAAATTAAATCCTTTTGAAATTAATTGCGTTCCTACAAGAATATCTATTTCATTCTTTTCTATTTTTTTCAAAATAGAATCTGGTTCATTTTTTTTTGCTAGAAAATCACTTGAAAATATTTTA
>CAJQTC010000011.1 GCA_905618885.1 uncultured Pelagibacteraceae bacterium | reverse complement strand
TAGATATTGAATAGAAAAAAGATTAAAATTTATATTAGTAATCTTTAGTATCAAAAGGGTTAAACAGAGAAAAAGGGACGCGGATAAAGAAACTATAATTATTGGTTTAAAATATTTATTTACTATTAAATAAGGAAGAACTATCAAGCTATTGATTATTATCAAATATGATGCCGGTACTTGTTTTGATAAAAATGAAATATAAAAAAAAAAAACAATTAAGAACCAGTTTAATTTTTTTTCTGGATTAATTGTTGCCAAGAAAGTTATATAAATCGCTATAAGAGAGAAAAAAGTAGCATGTAAGTCTATAAATGGTGTTCCGCTTATTGTGTAGGCAAGTACAGCGAAAGAAATGGAATAAAAAAAAGCATATATTTTTTTTAGATTCAGCGTAATTAAAATATGAAATGTTAAAATACAAATAATTGAATTAAATAAAGAGGAGTGTAAAGTATATGCAAACCAATTTACTCCAAGCATTTTGAAAAAAACAGACTGTAAAATATCTACAAAAATTCCAGACACTACCCAGTAATCTCTGATCGGATATTCTCCGTTCAATATTCTATAAGCACTGTCATACTGTAAAAATGTGTCCATTGGAAAAACACCATATTTTGAATAATTCCAATTTATTAAAAAAGCAAAGCAGACAATAAAAATCGAATATAAATAATTAGATATTTTTTTTTTTGTAAAAGAAAATGTTGACATTTAATTTATAAAATAGATTAATTCAAAATAAAAAGAAATAAATATTATTATGGAAATATATCCAGAAACGGTAACGGAAAGATTTGATAATGCTAATTTTCATATTACTTATTGTCTAAAGTTTATCAAAAAATATCTTAAAGGTAATATACTTGAGGTAGGGGCAGGTTGTGGAAGTTTCACTAAAAATTATTTAAATAAGACAATTAATTCAATTACTTTAACTGAATTAGATGAAAAAAATATCTTGGATTTAAAAGATAAATTTAAAAATAATACAAAAATTAAAATTCTAAGTAAAAATATAGAAGATATTGATGAAAAGTTTGATTCCATAGTTTATTTACATGTTCTTGAACACATTAAAGATGATGAACAAGAGATTTTAAATGCAACTAAAAAATTAAATAAAAATGGTTTTTTGATAATAATGGTACCGGCACATCAAAAAATATACAGTAATTTAGATAAAGCGGTTGGACATTACAGGAGATATGAAATTGAATTTTTTAAAAAGAATTTTCAATCACTTGAAAAAGTAAGTATTAAATTTTTAGATACAATAGGTTATTTTTTATACTCTCTAAATAAAATTTTTTTTAAAGAAGAGGTTTACCCATCTAGATTTAAAATATTTATTTGGGATAAAATATTTACCCCTTTGACCGTAATTGTAGATTTTATTCTTAGATATAGATTTGGAAAATGTATTCTGGTAATTTATAAAAAATTAACCTAAAAAAGAGTCAATTTTTTTTGCTGCATCGAATAACTCTTTTACAGCACTAATTGAATGTTCAAGATTTTTCTTTTCGATGTCATTTAGATCTATTGTGACAATTTTTTCAATTCCATTTTTTCCAATTATTACTGGCACTCCTAAGTAAAGATTGTTAACACCATATTCTCCTTTTAAGTGAGCAGCGCAAGGTAATTGTTTTTTTAAATCTTTTAAATAACTTTCTGCCATTTCTACACCAGATGCAGCAGGAGCATAAAATGCCGATCCTTTTTCTAGTAGTTTTACTATTTCTGCTCCACCACTTTTAGTTCTTTGAACAATTCTGTCTAAAGATTCTTTTTTTAATTTACCTTCTTTAATTAGGTCTAATACTAATTTCCCATCTACTTTAGTGTGATTTAGCATTGAAACCATAGTATCTCCATGGCCACCTAGAACTAAAGATTCTATTTTTTTTACAGAAATATTTAGTTCTTGTGATAAAAAATATTTAAATCTTGAGGTGTCAAGAATTCCTGCCATTCCTACAACCATATTTTTTGGTAAGCCTGAATATTTTTGTAAAGCCATCACAATTACATCGAGTGGGTTTGTGATGCATATTACAAAAGCATTTGGTGAAGTATTTTTAATTCCATCCGCTACTTGTTTTATTATCTTTAAATTAATTCCAAGTAAGTCATCTCTAGTCATACCTGCTTTTCTTGGAACACCGGCTGTAATAATTATTACATCAGAATCTTTGGTGTCTTCATAGTTATTAGTTCCACTTATGTTTATGTTAAAGCCTTCTACTGAAGATGACTGAGCTATATCTAAAGCTTTGCCTTTCGCTATTCCTTCGGCAACATCAAACAAAACTACATCGGCCAACTCTTTTAGAGCTATTAAGTGAGCAAGAGTGCCTCCAATTTGTCCGGCGCCTATAAGTGATATTTTTTTTTTCATTTTTTATTTCATTGTTGGCATTACAAATTCTGGATCAGATCTTAAACCAGACGGCCATCTTGATGTAATGGTTTTTAATTTTGTATAAAATCTAACTCCTTCTGGCCCATGCATGTGCTGATCTCCAAATAGAGATCTTTTCCATCCGCCAAAACTATGAAAAGCCATAGGTACAGGTATTGGGATATTGATGCCAACCATTCCGACTTGTACCTTACTAGCAAATGTTCTTCCTGAGTCACCGTCTCTTGTAAAAATAGCTACACCATTTCCAAATTCATGTTCGTTAACAAGTGATAAGGCTTCTTCAAAATTTTTTGCTCTTATAATTGATAAAACAGGTCCAAAAATTTCTTCTTTATAAATTTTCATATCTTTTTTAACATGGTCAAATAGACAGCCTCCCATGTAGTAACCACTCTCATATCCTTGCAATTTTAAATTTCTACCATCAACAATTAATTTAGCACCTTCTTTAACTCCTATATCAACATATCCTTTTACTTTTTCTAAATGTTCTTTTGTAACAAGTGGGCCCATCTCAGATTTTTTATCCATACCCGATCCTACTTTTAAGGACTCAACTTTTTTAGCTAAACTTTCAACTAACTTGTCTCCTATACCTCCAACCGCAACAGCGACAGACTGTGCCATACATCGTTCACCTGCTGATCCATAAGCAGCACCCATTAAACCATTTACAGCTTGCTCTAAATCACAGTCAGGCATAATAACAGCATGATTTTTTGCACCACCTAGTGCCTGAACTCTCTTTTCATTTTTAGCACAATTTTCGTAAATATACTTTGCAATTGGTGTTGATCCAACAAAACTAACTGCCGATACATCTTTGTTGTTAATTATAGAATCAACAGCTTCTTTGTCTCCGTTTACAACATTGAATACTCCTTTTGGCAATCCTGCTTCTAAAAGTAATTCTGCTAATCTGATCGCACAAGATGGATCTTTTTCCGATGGTTTTAAGATAAAAGTATTTCCACATGCTATAGCAACCGGAAACATCCACATTGGAACCATTGCTGGAAAATTAAAAGGGGTAATACCAGCACAAACTCCAAGAGGCTGTCTTAGAGACCAACTATCAACATCAGTTCCAACATTCTCAGTGAATTCTCCTTTTAATAGTTGTGGTATTCCACAAGCAAATTCTACAACTTCTAAACCTCTTGTGATTTCTCCTTTGGCATCATCAAATACTTTTCCATGCTCAGAAACTATAATTTTAGTTAATTCTTCAAAATTTTTTTCTAATATCTCTTTGAATTTAAACATCACTCTTGCTCTTTGCAGTGGTGGTTTTTTTGACCAAGTAAGGAACGCTATCTTAGCGGCTTCTATAGCGTTATTCATGTCTTTAATCGAAGCTAGTTTTACTTCGGCAGATTGTTCTCCAGTAGCAGGATTAAAAACTTTTGACGTTCTCTTTGAATCTCCTAAGAACTTTTTTCCGTTTACGAAATGTTCAATGATATTCATAGAGGTAATGGATTAATTAAGGTTTCAGGTTGTTGCAAGCATTTTCTTAATTGAACCTATGGCTTTAGCTGGATTGAGGCCTTTTGGGCATGAATTTGTGCAATTCATAATAGTGTGACATCTATAAAGCTTAAGTTCGTCAGCAACTTTTTTTAATCTTTCTTTTTTTTCTCCATCTCTACTATCGTTTATCCATCTATAAGCTTGCAGTAAAACAGCTGGGCCTAAATACTTATCTCCATTCCACCAATAACTAGGGCAAGATGTAGAACAGCATGCACAAAGTATGCATTCATAATGACCATCTAATTTTGATCTATCTTTCTCAGATTGTAAAATTTCTTGTTTTTCTTGTCCTGTTTGTGTTGTTTTCAACCAAGGCTGGATAGACTCATACTGTTTATAAAGCCCACTTAAATCACCAATCAAATCTTTAATAACTTTTAAATGAGGAAGAGGATAAATATTTAGTTCTCCTTTAATATCTGTATGAGATTTTATGCAAGATAATGTATTTACACCATCAACATTCATTGCACATGAACCACATACTCCATGTGCGCAAGATCTCCTAAAAGTTAAAGAAGAATCAATCTCATTTTTTATTTTAAACAATATATCTAGAACTTTAGGACCACAGTTTCCCATATCAACTTCGAAGGTGTCAATTCTTGGATTTTGATCATTAGATGGCTCCCATCTATAAATATTTACTTTTTTTAAATTAGAAGAATTTGTTTTGTCTTTATAGTATAAGCCTTTTAGGATTTTAGAATTTTGTGGTAAATTAATCTGTACCACCTTTAATAGACTCTCTCTTTTGGTGGAAAATATTGTACATCATTTGTTAATGTTCTAGCATGAACATCTCTATATTTCAGAGTAACTTTGTCACCATCTTGCCAAGCTAGAGTATGTTTCATAAAATTTTTGTCATCCCGTTTTGTAAAATCTTCTCTTGCGTGAGCTCCTCTACTCTCTTTTCTGTGGTATGCAGATTCCATTGTTGTTAGAGCCTGACTAATCAAATTATCAAATTCTAAAGTTTCAACTAAATCAGTATTAAATACCAATGATTTATCTTGCACAGATAAGTCGTTCATACCATCAAGGGGTTTTCTAATTTCATCAATCCCTTGTTTTAAGGTTTTTTCAGTTCTAAACACCGCACATTTAGTTTGCATAGTTTTTTGCATTGAAGATCTAAGATCTGATGCTTTCGTGTTACCATTTGAATTACGTATTTTATCAAATCTATCTAAACACTTGTCTGTTTCACTTTGAGAAACTTCTTCATGTGGTGTTCCTGGCTTAACAAGTTCTGCTGCTCTTTTTGCGGCAGCTCTTCCGAAAACGACAAGATCTATTAACGAGTTTGAACCGAGTCTATTAGCTCCATGTACAGATACACACGCAGCTTCTCCAATGGCCATTAAACCTGGTACAGTTTTTTCTGAACCATTAAGTGTTAAAACTTCTGCTTTATAATTCGTGGGTATTCCGCCCATGTTGTAGTGGACTGTAGGCACAACTGGTATCGGTTGTTTGCTTACATCTATATTTGCAAAAGTTTTAGCTGCATCAGATATACCAGGAAGTCTTTCTTCTATAACTTTAGAATCAAGGTGATCTAAGTGTAAATATATGTGGTCTTTATCTTTTCCTGCACCACGTCCTTCGTTTATTTCAATTTCCATTGATCTGCTTACAACATCTCTTGAGGCTAAATCTTTTGCGTTTGGTGCGTATCTTTCCATAAATCTTTCACCTTCGCTGTTTACAAGAAATCCACCTTCTCCTCTCACTCCTTCCGTTATTAAAGTTCCAACACCGTAAATTCCTGTGGGGTGAAATTGAACAAATTCCATATCTTGAAGTGGTAGACCTGCTCTTAATATCATAGCGTTTCCATCTCCAGTACAAGTATGTGCTGAGGTTGCTGTTTGATACACCTTTCCATAACCTCCTGTAGCAATAATTGTAATGTGCGATCGAAATCTGTGAATAGTTCCATCTAATAAATTCCAAGCAATAATACCTTTGCATTCACCATTTTTCATTATTAAATCTAAAGCAAAATATTCTATAAAAAATTCTGTATTATGTTTTAAAGCTTGTCCATAAAGGGTGTGAAGTATAGCGTGACCCGTTCTATCTGCGGCTGCACAGGTTCTTTGCACTGTTCCATTACCATAGTTTTTTGTCATACCACCAAATGGTCTTTGATAAATTTTACCGTCTTCAGTTCTGCTAAAAGGAACTCCATATCTTTCGAGCTCAACAACTGCTCTTGGAGCTTCTTTACACAAATATTCAATTGCATCTTGATCACCTAACCAGTCAGCTCCTTTTACGGTATCATACATGTGCCATCGCCAATCATCTTCACCCATGTTTCCTAATGCAGCGGATATACCGCCTTGGGCAGCTGATGTGTGGCTTCGAGTTGGAAAAACTTTGGAGATACAAGCCGTTTTTAATCCTGCTTCTGACAAACCTACCGCAGCTCTTAGTCCTGAGCCACCTGCTCCAAGAACAACAACGTCGTATTCGTGATCTATAATTTTATAAGTTCTCATTAATTTAAACTAAGTATACTTAATATTGTTATTAATGGGATAACTATAGCAAATACATATAGCATTTTGGTTGCGACATTTTTAATTTTTTCATTTTTTATATAATCCTCAAAAACTTCACTAATCGTTAGGCTAAAGAAAGAAAAAGCAGCAATTAAAAACAAAGAATATAAGGTTTTTGATGAAGTTTTAGAAAAAAAATTGATTATTTCTGTATAACTTTCATCATAGATTGATACTAAATTAACTATAAACCAAAACATCAATGGAATTAAAATAATTGAACTAAATTTTATTGCTAACCATTTTTTTGTAGAATAATGCATGTTAAATAAGATTTCTCCCAAGTAAATAAATTAAAATGGTTAAAGCCAAAGAACCAATTATAGTTATTATTCCCGTAATTTTTGAAATTTTTAAATCAAAACCGTAACCTAAATCCCAAATTAAATGTCTAATTTCACTTAACATGTGAAAACTGAATGACCAACTCAAGCTTATAATAAGCAATTTACCGAAAAAAGATTGAAAAAGAATTTTTATAATTTCATAATTTGCTTCACCAAAAAGGAAGGAGATGGTCCATACGCAAATCAATATCATAGCTACACTATTTACTATCCCAATAATTCTATGAGTTATTGAGAGTATCATAGATAAATGCCATTTATAAATTTGTAGATGAGGAGATAAAGGATTTTTTTCGTACATATTATTTAATATACTTTCTAATTAAAACTTCTGCAATTTGAACCGTATTTAAAGCAGCACCTTTTAATAAGTTATCTGAAACTACCCATAAATTTAAAGCATTTTTTTTTGAGTTGTCTTTTCGTATTCTAGAAATATAAGTCAAGTAACTTCCTTCCGCTTCGTATGGAGTTATGTATCCACCGTTTTTTTGTGTATCAATTACTTTACATCCAGGTGCTTTGCTTAATAAAGTTTTAATTTCTTTTAAAGTATACGACTTTTTAAATTCTATATTTACAGATTCTGAATGTGATGTCCTTACGGGAACTCTAACACATGTTGCAGTCATTTTTATTTTTGGATCAAGAATTTTTTTTGTTTCATTTTCTATCTTCCATTCTTCTTTTGTATATCCATCTTTAAGAAAATCATCAATATGAGGTATTAAATTAAAAGCAATTTGTTTGGTAAAAAATTTTGATTTTATTTTCTTTCCATTTAAAAATTTCTTAGTTTGACTAAATAACTCATCCATAGGTGCTTTGCCCGCTCCTGACACGGCTTGATATGTTGAAACAACGACTCTTTTAATTTTAAATTTATCGTGCAAGGGTTTTAGTGCAACAACTAATTGTGCTGTTGAACAATTGGGGTTAGCAATAATATTAGTTTTTTTATAATTTTTTAAAGCTTTTTCATTGACTTCAGGTACCACTAAAGAAATATCTTTATGCATTCTAAAGTATTTTGAGTTATCAATTACGATTGTTTTTTTGGCTGCTATAGGAGCCCATTTTTTGGCCACACTACTGCCTGCTGCAAAGAAAGTTATCTGTGCTTTAGAGAAATCGTAATTTTCTAAAGATATGACTTTAATCTTTTTTTTTTTAAAAGGTATTTTTTTTCCTGAACTTTTTCTAGAAGCAATTAAAAATAGATTTGTTATTTTAAGCTTTGATTTTTCTAAGACATCAATAGTCTTTCGACCGACATTACCTGTTGCACCGACTATTGCAAAATTCATTATACTAACAACTTATTTTAATTTAGCTATAATTGCATCACCCATTACAGTAGTGCTAACTTCTTTTTTTCCTACAGACATAATATCTTTTGTGCGAAGGCCATCATCAAGCACTTGTTGAACAGCTGCATCTAACAAATCTGCCTCAACATCGAGTTCTAGTGAGTATCTTAGGGCCATAGATAAACTTAAAATACTTGCAATAGGATTTGAAATATTTTTACCTGCTATATCGGGCGCAGAACCATGTATAGGCTCATACATCGCTCTCATCTTACCATTTTTGTCTTTAGCTCCAAGTGATGCTGAGGGCAATAGACCTAAAGAACCAGTAAGCATAGCTGCTTCATCGGAAAGAATATCACCAAATAAATTGTCAGTTACGATAACGTCAAATTGTTTAGGCTCCCTTAAAAGTTGCATAGCACAATTATCTGCCAACATATGTTTAAGCTCCACTTTTTTAAATTCCTTATCTCTCAATGCCTGAACTTCTTCTCTCCAAAGCATACCAGCTTCCATCACGTTAGATTTTTCACAAGATGTGACTGTATTCTTTCTTTTTTTTGCTAATTCAAATGCAACACGCGCCACTCTGTGAATTTCATTAGTAGTATAAGTGTGAGTATTTGTTCCTTTTCGCTCTCCATTTTCTATTGGCACTATCCCTCTTGGTTCACCAAAATAAATTCCTCCAGTGAGTTCTCTAACGATCATAATATCTAAACCTGATATAATTTCAGGTTTTAGACTTGAAGCGTCTACTAATTGTTTAAAACATATAGCCGGTCTTAAATTTGCAAATAATTTTAATTCCTTTCTTAACTTTAAAAGTGCTCTTTCTGGTCTTTTAGAAAATTCTAGACCATCCCATTTTGGGCCACCAACAGCACCAAGGATAACGGCTTCACTTTCAAGAGCTTTATAAAAAACTTCATCAGTGATTGGACTTTTATATTTTTCAAAAGAAGCACCACCTACTAATGCTTCTTCTATTTCAAAGTCTAATGATTTATTTTTATTAAACCATTCAATGATTTTTTTTACCTCAAATATTACTTCTGGGCCAATTCCATCTCCTGGTAATAACAAAATTTTTCTTTTTTTGATTTTAATCATTGTTGTTTAACCAAGGTTTGTTAATATTTATTTTATCCTCATAGTCTTGAATGTTTTTAACTTTTTCTAAAGATAATCCAATATCATCTATACCTTCTATGAGACATTTTTTTTTAAAAGAATCTAAATCAAATTTAGCAATTTTGTTTCCATAAATAATTTCTTGAGTTTCAATTTTTATTTCTATTTCTGTTTCTCTCTTTGAGTATTCTGCTAGTTCCTGAATAATTTTTTCATCTAATACAATTGGTAAAATTCCATTCTTAAAACAGTTGTTATAAAAAATATCTGCAAAGCTAGAACTTATAACACACCTTATACCAAAATCTAATAATGCCCAAGGAGCGTGTTCACGTGATGAGCCACAACCAAAATTTTTTCCACCTAAGAGGATTTTGGAATCTGTGAAAGGTTTTTTGTTTAAAATAAAATTTTTTATTAAATTATCTTCTTCATCATATCTCATTTCATAAAATAAATTTTTTCCCAAACCCGTTCTTTTAATTGTTTTTAAAAACTGTTTTGGAATAATCATATCTGTATCAATATTTGATAGTGGCATATGTACGGGTATACTTTTTAACGAACTAAATTTTTCCATTTTATTGAAACTTTCTTACATCGGTTAAATGACCATCTATCGCTGCAGCTGCAGCCATTGCTGGACTTACTAAATGTGTCCTTCCTCCACGACCCTGCCTACCTTCGAAGTTTCTATTAGAGGTAGAAGCACATCTTTCTCTAGGGTTCAATTTATCTGCATTCATGGCAAGGCACATTGAGCAACCTGGTTCTCTCCACTCAAAACCTGCTTCAATAAATATTTTATCTAAACCTTCTTTTTCTGCCTGGTCTTTAACTAAACCAGAACCAGGAACAACCATTGCACTTACGGTACTTGCAATTTTTTTTCCTTTGATTATTTTTGCCGCATTTCTTAAGTCTTCAATTCTACCATTTGTGCAACTACCTATAAAAACTTTATCAATTTTTATATCGTTAATTTTAATATTAGGTTCAAGACCCATGTATTCTAGAGATCTATACATGGCAACTTTTCTATCTTCATCGTTCTCTTTTTCAGGGTCGGGTACAATACCTGTTATAGATGCTATGTCCTGAGGCGAAGTTCCCCAAGTTACTAGTGGTTCTATTTCATTGGCATCAATATTAATTTCTTTCTCAAATTTACAATCTTTATCCGAATGTAAAGTTTTCCAAAATGTTAAAGCTTTATCCCAATTTTCTTCTTTTGGTGATTTTGGTTTTCCTTTTAAATAGTCAAATGTTTTTTGGTCTGGTTCTATTAAACCTGCTCTAGCTCCTGCTTCAATTGTCATATTGCAAACAGTCATTCTCTCTTCCATGCTTAAATTTCTAATTACTTCACCAGCAAATTCAATGACATAACCTGTGCCTCCTGCAGTGCCTATGGTTCCTATAATTTTTAAGATCACATCTTTAGCTGTAACTCCTAAAGGTAATTTTCCATTTACGTTAACTCTTAAATTTTTAGATTTTTTTTGAATTAAAGTTTGTGTTGCTAAAACATGCTCGACTTCCGAAGTTCCAACACCAAAAGCCAGGGCACCAAAAGCACCATGTGTTGCTGTGTGGCTATCACCGCAAACAATAACTGTACCTGGTTGAGTAAAGCCTTGTTCGGGACCTATAATATGAACAATCCCCTGTCTCTTGTCGTTCATATCAAATAATTCTACAGAAAATTCTTCACAGTTTTTTCTTAAAGTGTCTACTTGAATTCTCGAATCTTTATCTGCTATTTCTTTATCACGATCTGTAGTTGGAACATTGTGATCAGCAACAGCTAAGGTTAAATCAGGTCTTCTTACTTTTCTTTTATTCAGCCTAATCCCCTCAAAAGCTTGAGGGCTAGTTACTTCGTGTATTAGATGACGATCGACATATATTAGTTCAGTGCCATCACTTTGCTGATGAACCATATGATCATCCCAGATCTTATCGTATAAAGTTTTACCCATTAAAAATGAATTATTTTTTTTCTTTAATCTCAGCTTCAGTTGTTTTTGAAGTTTGTTTTTTAGATTCTGAAGTAGTTTGATCTACTTGAATTTCGGATTTATCATCTAATTTTGCAACCACCTCAATTCCAATTTTTTTCTTTATCTTCTCGGCTATTCTTGCAGATTTACCCGTTCTGTCTCTTAGATAATAAAGTTTGGCTCTTCTTACCTTGCCCGATCTAATAACTTTAATTGAGTCAACAACAGGACTATATAAGGCAAAAGTTCTCTCCACACCTTCACCGAATGAAATTTTTCTTACCGTAAAAGACGAATTAATATCTCTATTTTTTTTAGCGATACATACTCCTTCAAAATACTGAATCCGTTCTTTTTTTCCTTCAACTATTCTAACGCCGACTTTTATGGTATCTCCAGGACTAAAATCTGTAATTTTTTTAGTTGCAAGAATTTTTGTAACCGCTGCTTTGTTTATATCTTCAATATTTTTCATTTTTTATTTCTAGTAATGTATTTTTGCCATAAATCTGGTCTTAGGCGACGTGTTATAGCCTCAGATTGAGCTAAACGCCACCCCTTAATTTTAGCGTGATCTCCCGATAAAAGCACTTTTGGGGGTACTTTTTTTTTCCATTCTTGAGGTTTTGTATATTGTGGATACTCCAACAAATTGTTTTCAAAACTTTCTTCTCGAATTGAAAGTTTATTCCCTAAAACGCCAGGCAATAAACGGATGATAGCATCAAGAAAAACAAATGAAGCTGTTTCTCCACCTGATAAAATATAATCTCCTAAGCTTACTTCTTCAATATTTTGCGTTTCTAAAACTCTTTGATCTATTCCCTCAAAATGTCCACAAATAATGTTTAAGTTTTTTAATTTACTAAATTTCTTCGCGTGTGCTTGATTAAACTGTTTACCTTTTGGTGATAAATAAATAATTTTTTCTTTTTTTTTTTTACCGATTATTTTGTCCAAAGAATCGCTAATAGTATCCGCTCTCATTAACATTCCATTTCCACCTCCATACGGAGTGTCATCAACTGTTTTATGTTTATCTTTCGAATAATCTCTAATGTTTATTATTTCTAAAGACCAAATTTTTTTACTCCTCGCTTTCTTATAAAGACCAATGTCTAATGGGCCCGGAAATAGTTCCGGATA
Organism: uncultured Pelagibacteraceae bacterium; assembly: GCA_905618885.1. Lineage (GTDB taxonomy): Bacteria > Pseudomonadota > Alphaproteobacteria > Pelagibacterales > Pelagibacteraceae > Pelagilacustribacter. Next base: position 33,530 of record CAJQTC010000011.1, on the reverse strand, counting down.
AAGAGTAAAAATTCTAACATCTAACATTTTTATTACTTCTAATTTTTTAGTCCTTTTTAGGAGCTTCAGTTTTAGGAGCTTCGGTTTTAGGAGCTTCAGTTTTAGGAGCTTCAGTTTTAGGAGCTTCAGTTTTAGCAGCTTCAGTTTTAGGAGCTTCAGTTTTAGCAGCTTCAGTTTTAGGAGCTTCTTTATCATCACTCTTTTTTCTGTCTTTTTTAGGAACAGCTTTTAAAGGATTGTTTCCTGCTTTAGGCATTGGCATGATTTGAGCTTCACCTAAAATTCTTGAGACTCTCAATGTTGGTTTTGCTCCTTTGCTCATCCAATATTTAACTCTTTCAGCTTCTACAGAAATTCTCTCTTTTTTATCTTTTGGTAAGAGAGGATTAAAAGATCCTATTTTTTCTATAAATCTTCCATCTCTTGGGGCTCTACTGTCTGCGATCACGATTTTATAAATGGGTCTTTTTCTAACACCACCCATTGATAGTCTTATTTTTAGCATTGGCTTCCTTTCATTTTAGTTTTAATTGATTTAATAATTCATCCGGGATAACACCGGATGATCCTGGGTTTGTTTTGCCTTTTGACATCTTTTTCATCATTTCTGTCATCATTTTAAACTGTTTCAATAGCTTATTTATTGTTGAAACATCAGCGCCAGCTCCAATAGCTATTCTCTTTTTTCTTGAGCCGTTAATTACTTTTGGGTCTTCTCTTTCTTTTTTTGTCATTGAAAGAATAATAGCTTCATTTTTAATAATAATTTTTTCGTCTATAGAAGCATTTTTCATTTGTTCTTTAATTTTATTAACTCCCGGTAAAAGAGACATAACTCCTTCCATGCCTCCCATTTTTTTCATTTGTCTAATTTGGGATAGATAATCATCTAACGTAAATAAACCTTTTTTAAATTGTTCTTCTGCTTTTTTTATCTTTTCTTCATCTAGGCCTTCAGAAGCTTTTTCAACAAGAGAAACAACATCTCCCATTCCAAGAATTCGGTTTGCTATCCTTTCTGGATAAAATAATTCTAAGTCATCAATTTTCTCACCAACACCAATATATTTAATTGGCTTATTTGTAATGTGCTTCATGCTTAGAGCAGCTCCACCACGGCCATCACCATCTACTCTAGTAAGAATAATGCTTGAAACATCAACGGCATTATCAAATTCTTTTGCAACATTAGCTGCGATTTGACCGGTCAATGAGTCTGCAACTAAAATAGTTTCAGTAGGCTTAACAAGTGCCTTGATTTGTTTGATTTCATTCATCATCATGAGATCTACTTGAGTACGTCCAGCAGTATCAAAAATAATCACATCCGAACCATTAAGTGTTGCTGCATTTAATGCACGTTTTGTAATATCTATAGGTTGTTGTCCATTAATTACTGGTAAATGATTTATTTCATTTGCTTCGGCTAAAACTTTTAATTGTTCTTGTGCAGCTGGTCGGTAAATATCTAAGCTAACTAATAAAACTTTTTTATTATAATTTTTTGCTACTAGCTTTGCTAGTTTGGCTGCACTAGTTGTTTTTCCTGATCCTTGTAAGCCTACTAAAAGAATACATGCTGGGGGTGTAGAGTTAAAATTAAGTTTTTGATTTTCTCCTCCTAGAAAATTTACTAATTCATCATAAACTATTTTAATTATCATTTGCCCTGGAGAGATTGATCTTAGTATCTCTTGTCCAATTGCTTTTGGTCTAATTTTTTCAATAAATTCTTTAGCAACAGAAAGTGCTACATCAGCTTCCAATAAAGCTAAACGTATTTCCTTTAAGCCTGCATCAACCTGCTCTTCATTTAAAGAGGGAGATTTTTTAAGCTTAGAAAATATAGTCTCTAATTTATTTGTTAGGTTTTCAAACATTTTATAATCACACAACGCCAAGCTCACTAGTGGGCGAACCTTCGCTGACTAGTGTCGATCCTCTTATTTCTAAGAGCACCGCAAAAACATATGTATTTGCGGAAAGTGGATGAAGCTACAATTTGGGGTTTTAAAAGTCAACGAATAATTATACTAATCTAATATTATGCCAGTGATTAATGCTTTTAAAATGGATGGTTTAGGCAACAAATTTATTATTGTTGATAGAAGGATAAAGTCAATAAATATATCCAAACAAGAAATAATCAATCTGGGCAATCGGACATCTTTTCATCGTAATATTGGATTTGATCAAATAATTTTTATTGAAGAAGAAATTAATAAAGCTTATCCAGTCACTATTTTTAATTCAGACGGAAGTGAAGTAAGTGCGTGTGGCAATGGAAGTAGATGTGTGGCTTACTTTTTGAGTAAAGATTTAAACACGAAAACAATTAAATTAAAAACAAGTAATAGATTCCTTGACGCAAAAATTTTTGGAGATTCTGATGTACAGCTTGAAATGGGGAAACCTGTATTTGATTGGGAAAAAATTCCATTAATAAAAAAATTAGATCACGATAATATAACTTTAAATATTAATGATAAAATATTTACTGATGGATTTTGCCTTAATGTGGGAAATCCTCATATAATTTTTTTTGTCAAAGATTGCTTTGAATATGACCTTAAAATATTAGGGCCAAAAATTGAAAATCACAAACTATTTCCCGAAAAAATTAATGTTACATTTGCACAAGTAAATGATAAAAATAATATCACGGTAAATGTTTGGGAACGTGGTGCTGGATTAACAAAAGCATGCGGAACAGCTGCTTGTGCCACAGCTGTTGCGTCATCAATCAAAAAACTGACTGAAAACAGTGTCGATATTAAATTTAATGAGGGAAGTTTAAATATAAAAATAGATGAGAACCTAAATATTTCTATGACGGGTCCAGTTTCAGATATTAAAAAAATTAAACTTGAAATTTAAAATGAGTGTATTTGATAAGTTTAAATCAGGTCTTAGTCTAAGTTCGTTAAATTTTTCTAAAGGAATTAAAGATATTTTTTCAAAAAAAAATATAGAAAGTACAATTTTATCTCAATTTGAGGAACTTCTAATAAGTGCAGATGTAGGCGTTGAAAGTGCTGCTGAGTTAAAAAAAGAGTTTGAAAAATTAAAAATTGATAAAAACTTAGCAGACTCGAGTCAAATTATTAATATTTTAATTACTAAAGTTTCTGAAACGCTAATTCCCTACCAAAGAGATTTGCTTTCTTTAAATTCTAGTAACCCAACAGTTATCGTCGTATCTGGTGTTAATGGTGTCGGTAAAACAACTACGATTGGTAAGCTTGGGAAATTTTTTAAAGATCATAAAAAATCCATAATTTTTGGTGCTGCTGATACCTTTAGGGCAGCGGCAATTGAACAATTAGAACTTTGGTCTCAAAAAATAAATGTAAATATTATTAAGTCTGAAATAGGTAGTGACCCAGCCTCAGTGGCATTTAAAACGGCAGCTTATGCCAAAAAAAAAAATATCGACATAGCTCTAATAGACACTGCAGGAAGGATGCAAAATAAAAAAAATTTAATGGATGAATACAAAAAAATATTCAGTGTTTTAAAGAAAATAGACGACTCTTTTCCCAACGAAACTATTTTAGTTTTAGACGCAACCACAGGACAAAATGCGTTAAACCAAATAGAAGAATTTAGTAAAGTACAAAAAATTACAGGTCTGATTATTACTAAGCTAGACACAACCGCTAAAGGTGGAATTATTTTAGCTATTTGTAAGAAGTATAAATTACCAATCTTGGCTGTAGGCATGGGAGAAAAAGAAACTGATCTATATCCTTTTAATGCTGAATATTTTGCTAAAAGTCTTTTTCAATTAAATTAATTAGTTTTTTTTCTAACAAAAAACATTCCTGCAAAAACTAATGCGGCTCCGTAATAATGGTAGCTTTTTAATTGCTCTCCAAAAATAACAATCCCATAAAAAGCCCCATAAACTGTATAAAGATATAAAGTAAATCCAGTGATTGAGGCACCTAGATATTTTTGTGCTTGAGCATAAAGTGAAAAGGCTATTATGCCGGGAGAAATTGCGGCAAATATTGTCCAGAAATAAAAATTATTATTGAATATTACCGGTCTAACAAAATAATTTTCAACCAAAGAAAAAGGTAGTATAGAAACTGCGCCAAAAAAAGCGATAATAGTTAACCTTGAGAATAAAGTAAATTTACTTTTCCAGTTATGTAATAATACAGCATATAAAGCCCAACCTACCGCAGCTCCTAACATCCATAAATCTCCTGAGGTAAATTTTAAACCAATTAGTAAACTCACATCACCTTTAGCAATAATTGAAATAACTCCAACAAAACATAACACCAAGCCCAAAAGCTGAACAGTATTTAGACTTTCTTTGTAAAAGTAAGAAGAAATTAGTATTATAAAGATAGGTGAAGAGGTGTAGATAATTCCCATATTAGCTATAGGCGTTGTTGATCCAGCTATAAATGGAAATACACCACAAACCCCACACCCCATTGCTCCTAGAAAAATTAATTTTTTAGATTCACTTCTTAAATACTTAATATTTTTAAAAATTGTTTGATAAGTGAAAGGTATTAATATTAGAAAAACAAAAAACCACCTCCAAAAAGCTAATGATATAGGCGGTACGTACTCTACACCTCCTCTAGCTACAATTAGATTGCTAGCCATAAATGCCGGATGGATTAATAATAGAAAATAAGGAAAATAGCTATTTTTTGATGTTTTCAATATTAATTTGGTTTGCTATTTTGTCTCAATATATGCTTCGTATAACATCATACCAATTGCTATGCCCATAAAAATATATACTGGCAATACATCATAAAAACCTATCATCATAGACCTAGTCAACGTGGTTGCTAGTCCGCCAAGAAAAAATATTGCCATAGCAACTGCAAATAACATTGTTAACTTATTAATCATTTTTTTCCTTACAATTTTTTTCTAACCAGTTTGCTGATGCTAAAAATCTTAAATCATCAAGCTTGTCACCAATTAATTGAACTCCTAATGGTAGGTTATTTTCTCCACTAAGTAAAGGAAGAGAGATTGTAGGTAAACCCATGTAAGTCCATATTGTACTAAGCTCCGGGTTACCTGTGGACAGCAGACCTTTATCTGCAACTCCTGTTGAAGCTGGTGTTATAACGCCATAGTAGTCTTCAAAAACTTCACTGTAGGATTTATAACTTTGTTTCATAAAATCAACAGCCTCGACATATTCTTTTGCTGAGTATTGTAACCCTCTCTCGATAGCCTCGACTAATTTTTTACCCATTTTCTTTTTAGATTTTTTATAAAAATCTTGAAAACTATTTGCCATATCTGTTTCGTGAATAATCTGATGGTATTTTGGTATATCTTTAAAATAAGAAGGTTCATCAAATACCTCTACGTTATTTTTAAATTCTTTTAATAAAAACTCAAAAGCTTTTTGTGATTCTTTACTAATTTTTTTCCAACTAGCAGTTTTATAAAATATAAATTTTGGTTCAAAAATAGGTCCTTTTTTACAAACTTCTAGCATTTCATCAGCTGCGTAATGAATTGTATCATCATCTAAAATATCTTTTTTAATTAACACTTTTGCAAGTAAAGCAACATCTTCTACTGTTTTTCCAAACACACCTACTTGATCTAGTTTTAAAGATTGTTTTAAGATACCAGTACGTGAAATTAACCCAAATGACGGTTTATAACCGACAACACCACAATAAGAAGCTGGTCTTGAAACAGAACCATTGGTTTGTGTTCCAATAGCTAGTGGTGCCATGTGAGCTGCAACGGCAGCAGCAGACCCACTTGAAGATCCTCCTGGTGTCCGCGTGTAATCATGAGGGTTTGTAGTTTTACCTGGATCAAAATAAGCAAACTCTGTTGTCACAGTTTTTCCCATAACAATTGCTCCTGCACCTTTAATTAGATTAACTACTTCTGCATCAGCTGCACCAGAAATACCTTTTCTTAAAACGCTACCACATTCAGTTGGCATATCATAAGTTGCTATAATATCTTTTATAGCTATCGGTAGGCCGTGAAGCGATCCTAGTGGTTTTCCAGATTTACGGTACTCATCTGCTTCTTCTGCTTTTTCTAAAAGATTTTTTTTATCTAAAAACGACCAAGCTTTGATATCTTTCTCGTATTTTTTTATTCTTTCTAAATAGGCTTTACATACTTCAACACTTGTGATGTCTCCGCTTCTCATTTTAGCAACCAATTCATTAGTTGATATTGAAAAAATATCTATCATGTTTTTTAATTTGCGAATAACACGTCTGGTAACCAAAGAGCAATACCTGGAAACATATACATTAAGAACATTGCAAAAATAACAATTCCTAGGAATGGCATAATTCCAGCAAATATTTCCATTAACTCAACATTTTTAGATTGAACGCCTTTTAAATAATAAGCTGACATAGCCATTGGAGGGGTTAAAAAAGAAGTTTGTAAGTTTAGCGCAATTAACATTGCAAAAAAATAAGGATTTATTCCGTATATAGATAATAACGGTAAAAATATTGGAACAAAGATAATTAAAATTTCTGTCCATTCTAAAGGCCAACCTAATAAAAAAATAATTAGCTGTGTAATAACTAAAAATTGCCAAGGTGCTAAATCCATTGATTTGAAGAAATGTTCAAATACTTCATGCCCTCCTAGATAAGAAAATACTGATGCAAACGTCCAAGAACCTATGAATAACCACATTATCATGGCGGTAGTTTTGGCTGTTAAAAAAACTGACTCTTTAAAAGCTTTCCATTTAAGAGTCTTGTAGAAATAAGAAAGTACTATTGAACCAAAAGCACCAACAGCGGCGGCCTCAGCAGGAGTTGCAAAGCCACCTAAAATTGTTCCAAGTACTAACATAATCAATGCAAATAAAGGTAAGAAAGAAACTAAAACTTCTTTTAAAATTTCAGCTCTTGGAGGAATTTCTTCTGCCCTAGGTTTTGGAGCAATAGATGGGTCTAACATCGCTCTAATAACTGCGTACGATATGTATAAACTAGCGAGTAGTAATCCGGGAAATATAGCGGCAGCAAATAATCTCAAAGGAGATAATTGAGCAATCACAGAATATACAATTAACATAATGCTGGGTGGAATTAATATTCCTAAGCAACCACCTGCACAAATTATTCCTGAAGCAAATTTCTTATCGTAACCAGCTTTGACCATAGCTGGCCAAGCTAGTAAACCCATTAGTGTTACCACTGCACCAATTATTCCTGTAGCTGTTGAAAATAAAGTACAGGTAATTAAAGCTGCTACGGCCATCGAAGCTGGTAATTTATGTGAAGCTAATCTTATTGCAAAAAATAATCTTGAAACTATTCCAGCTCTTTCTACGAGATAACCCATAAATAAGAATAAGGGAACGGCGGTGAGTACGTTATTATCCATGACGGTATAAGTATTTTGAACAAATAAGGAAAATATTCTGTTATCAAATAAGTGATCCATTCTTGCAGGATCAAAATAAGCGTAATATCCAAAACCAACGCCCATAGCCATTAAGGTGAAAGCTATCGGGAATCCCAATAAAACTGCCATGAGAAATATTCCCATCATCATGATAGCTATTTCTGGGTTGGTTAAGGTAAATAAACTAGATAACATCTTTTTGATCCTCATCTTGAGCTGTTCTCATTAAAATCTTTTCTGTTTCTTCTGCAACAACTAGTCTTGCTGGCCAATGACCTGTTTGAATACAGATAACGCATCTGAAAACTTCGCTAATTCCTTGAATAGTTAGTAAAACACCCGCTGCAGGTATCATAGATTTTACCATGTAAATTTGAATTTGTGCTGGACTACTCCAGCTTGTTTCTTTTATTTTCCAAGCTAACGCGGCATAATCAAAACCATAAAAAGCTAAAGCTAAAACTCCAGGGAAAAAAAATATAAAGTATAAAACAAAATCAATATATCCTTGTGTACGTGGTTTAAATAGTCTGTAAATAACATCTCCTCTAACGTGAGCTTCTGTAGATAAAGTATAAGCTCCAGCCATCATAAAGATTGCTCCATACATCTGCATACTAAAATCAAAATTCCATAGTGTGGGTGCGTTAAATGCATAGGCCATTACTACTTCGTAACAAGTACCAAGCATTAATACTACAATGCACCATGAAAAGGCTTTTCCTACTGCTGTACTTAAATGATCTGCAAAATGTATATAATTTCTCATTAACAATTTTAAGTTAACTCAGTTTTTTATTAAATCCTATATAAAAAAAGGGGACTGTATATGCCCCCTTTTAATTTTTTCTAAAGTTAATTAAATTTTAACTTTATTAATATTACCGAACTCATTTTCATAAGCTAATTTGTAATTTGGCTGATTCATCAGCAAGTACTTCATTACTCTCTTAGCGTATGTTTTTTGTGAGTCTATGATTTTTTTAAAGAAAGGATCTTTCTTATTAAAATCACCTATCACTTTATCCCAAGCTTTTAACTGTTCAGCTAAGATCGCGTCAGATGTTTGATAAACATTTACTTTATGTTCATTCATCAACTTAGCTAAATCAGCTGAATATCTTACTAACGCTTTAAAATAGTTATCAGTGTTAGCAGCATAAGCAGCATTCTTTAGAATTGCTTGATGAGCAGGTGACAGATTGTTGTATGTTTTTTTGTTTACAGGTATTTCGAACATCTCCTGAGATTGGTGAAAGCTTCCTAAGTGATAATGCTTAGAAACATCTTGCATACCAAACTGTGAGTCAGATGTTGGGTTGTTAAACTCCGCAGCGTCGATCAAACCAGTTTTCATCGCTGGTTGGATTTCTCCACCTGGAAGTTGTCTTACAACCATTCCCATAGCTGTTAAAACGTTAGTCGCTAGACCAACTGTTCTATATTTCATTCCTTTAACATCAGATACTTTAGTTACGTTCTTTTTGAACCAACCGAAGGGCTGAGCTGGCATAGGCATATGAAAGAACCCTACGTAATCAAATCCAACCTTGGCTAGAGTTTCATCGTAAAGTTTTCTACCTCCACCGTATTCCATCCATCCCATAACTTCTTGAGATGACATACCATACGACGGTCCAGTTCCGAAAAGTGAAGCCGCAGCATTTTTTCCGTACCAATATGCAGTCACCCAGTGACCCATGTCAACTACGCCAGAACTTACTGCTTGTCCAATTTCTGAAGTTTTTACAATAGCGCCAACTGGTTGAAGATCGATTTTAAGCTCTCCACCAGACATATCGCCTACCATTTTTGCATAGTCACTAGCCATTTCGAAAAATATATTAGCTCCCGAAGGCCAAGCTGCTTGCATCTTTAAAGTCATAGGCGCTCCAAATGCAATGTTAGGCATTGCTACTGAGGCTGCCGCTGCTGCACCTGTTGCTGCAGCTACTTTAAAGAATTTACGTCTTGAAGGAGTTTTAATTCCTTTTAACGTTTTTTCTTTTTTAGACATATTTTGTCTCCTTTTTTTTTGTTAACATATGTTTAAGTTAAATAATTTAAGCACAAAACTTAAAGGGAGTCTCTATAAATTAAATTTTGTATACCCCCTAAAAGACGGTTTAAATATTAAGATTATATTTGGGTATTTTAATTAATACATTTACAAGTTGTATTAATTTACTTTGTCTTTTGCCATACCTATGCTAAAAAAATCTTCTAAATTTTGAGTGGCTCGATATGCCATGTCCCAACGGGTTCTTTTAGTTGCACTACCTAAATGAGGTAATAAAAAAATATTATTTAGTTTTAAATATTCAGGATGAATCTTAGGTTCTCCATTGTAGACATCTAAACCAAAAGCAAAAACTTTTTCTGATTTAAGCGCTTCGATCATTGCCTCATCGTCTACAACATCACCTCTAGCAGCGTTCCCTATAACGACATTGTCTGGAAGAAACGTTATTGTTTCTTTGTTAATTATTTTATTTGTTTCTTTTGTTGCTGGACAATTAATAGATAAAAAATCACTACAATTAAATAAATCTTTAACTGTTTTATGGTAAATAGCTCCTTCCTCAAGATCTTTAGAAAGTTGACTTCTATTGTGATAATGAATTTCCATATTAAATCCTCTGGCTCTTTTAGCAACAGCTCTACCTATTCTACCCATGCCTAATATGCCTAATCTTTTATTTGACATTTGTTTACCTAACATAAAATCTGCAGACCACTTCCAGTTTTGGAGTTCTGCAGCTCTTCTTGCTTCTAAAACTTTTCTAGACGCTCCTAAAAGCAACAATATTGAAATATCAGCAGTAGAGTCGTCTAAGACTTCAGGTGTGTTTGTAACAACAATATTTTTTTTTGCTGCAGCATTAACATCAATATTACCAAAGCCTACTGCAAAATTTGCAATTATTTTAATTGAAGGTGATAGTTTTTCTATTAAGTCCTTATTAAATTGATCTGTAATAGCACTTAAAATTCCATCACAATCTTTTGATAATTCTATAATTTTATCTGATGTATATAATTCATCTTTAATGTTTAATTTAACGTCAAAAAGTTTTTTTAACTTTTCTTCATTTTCTATTAGAAGTTTTCTTGTAATTAATATTTTTTTCTTCATAAACTTTTTAACTTGTTGGGCTTCGGCCCGCCTGTAAGCCAATCTATAATTTCAACTGTATGAACAATAGGTATATTTGTACCACTAGAGATTTGACTCATGCAACCAATGTTTCCTGTTGAAATAAAATCTGGCTCAACTTTTTCAATATTTTTAACTTTATTTTTTAATAATGTCTTGGCAATCTTTTGTTGAAGAATATTATAAGTTCCAGCAGATCCACAGCAGAGGTGACCTTCTGGAATATTTAGTACTTCGTTACCCGTCTTTTCAATTAAGTTTATAGGTTGTTGGTGAACATTTTGACCATGCTGCATTGAACAAGGTGAATGGTAAGCTATTTTGTAAGTCTTTTCATTTTTTTTAAAATTGAGTTTAATATCGTTATCTAAAAATTCGCTGATGTCTTTAGTTAATTCTGAAATTTTTTTTGCTTTTTTTTTCATCTCTTTATCGTCTCTAAAAATAAATCCATAATCTTTTAATGTAGTGCCACAGCCAGATGTATTACTAATAATTGCTGTTAATCCACTATTTAAATATTCTTCATACCAAAGATTAATATTTTTTTTAAATAATTCATGAGCTGCTTTTTCTTTGCCCATATGGTGATCTAATGACCCACAACAATTTATCTCAGGTAACACAATAACTTCAACATGATGTCTGTTAAGCAAACGAATTGTCGATTCATTTATTTCAGGAGAGACTACTCGCTGCACACAGCCCGTAAGTAAAGCAACTCTAGCTACTGGTTTTTTTTTCGTAACAGAATAGATTTTTTGTGTTTTTAAAGTTTTTTTTGGAAGTTTAGCTGGCATTAATTTCATAGAGTTTTTAATAAACTCTGGAAAAATAAAACTTAAAGGTCTCACAATATTAATTAGTATACTTAAGGTTTTAAATACCTTTGGGTTAGGCAGGGTTAATGATAAAAAACTTCTAAAAATTCTCTGAATTATTGGTCTCTTAAATGTTTTTTCCAAATGATTTCTGCCGTGATCAATTAAATGCATATAATTAACTCCAGATGGACAAGTCGTCATACACCCATAGCACGATAGACATCTATCCAGATGCTTAGCTATTTTTTCATTACCCGGTTTATTGTTTTCAAGCATGTCTTTAATTAAATAAATTCTTCCTCTTGGTCCGTCTAATTCATCTCCCAGAATTTGATAGGTTGGACACGTAGCATTACACATCCCACAGTGGACACACTTACGAACTATTTCTTCTGTTGATTTGTTGTTTTTATTTTTTAGTTGTTCTGTAGAGAAGGTTGTTTGCATTATATTCCTGTATACATTTTACCTGGATTTAAAATTCTCTTAGGATCAAAACTTTTCTTAATTTTTTCTGATATCTTATATTTAACATCGTCAATTGTAAAAATATCAATTGATGCTTTTAAACTTTCATCGACCTTAATAACCGTTAAATAACCACCTAAATTTTTTACTATAGTTTTAATCGCTTTTAAGATGCTTGAATTTAATTGATCTAGTTGTAGCCAAACTAGATTTCCTCCCCAATCAATAAAATACTTTATGTTATAAATTTTCAGTTTGTTGATTAAATCAAATGCTTCGCTTCCAGGCACAATTATTCTGAGTAAATTGTCTTTTAAATTTGAAAAGACATTTAAAGATCTCGTTTTTTCCCAGAAAATATTAGACTGTTCAGGATCTAAGATTGATATTTCTTTCTTGTCTACATCAAGCTCATTAATCAATTGTTTAATTCTTTCATCAATAGATAATTTTGATCCCTCTATTCTTATCGCTGTAATTGACCCTCTTGTTGTTAAATCGTTAAATGTAAACTGGTCTTGAAAAAATTCTGGATAAAATGCAGCCCCTGACGGGTCACATGATGAAGATAATGCAACGCTAAGATGTTCTAATCCTTTTTTTAAATGAGGATTACTTATAACTAGAGTTTTAGTTAAGTCAGGTTTAGGTAAAACTTTAATTGAGATTTCAGTAAACACGCTTAAAGTTCCAAATGACCCAGTAATGACTTTGCTTAAATCATATCCAGTTACATTTTTAACTACTGTTCCTCCAGATTTAATAATTTCGCCTTTTCCATTTACTCCTTTGAATCCTAAAATATGATCTCTAGCACTTCCAACTTTAAATCTTCTGGGCCCGGAAAAATTACATGAGAGTACACCTCCTATTGTACCTTCATTAGTTTGCCCTTCGAACAAGGGGCCAAAATCTGTGGGCTCAAAAGCTAAGTGTTGATTATTTTTTTCAAGTGTCTCCTTAATTTCTTTAATTGGAGTACCTGACTTTACTTTTATATACAGTTCTTCCGGTTCATACTTGATAATGCCTGAATAATTAGTGAGATCTAATGTTTTTTGAGATTGAAAATTTCTTCCAATATTTTTTTTTGATCCTGAACCGCAAATTTCTAGTGGAATATTTTTTTTATAACAGTGCTTTATAATTTCAGCTATATTTTTTTCTTTGTTAGGTTTTAGAACTGATGAGCTAAAATCTTGGAATGTCTGGGAATTTTGTTTTTCCTCCATGGACATGAACCCTTCCTTCTTCTGCGCATTTTCTTAGTATAGGATAAACCTTACCAGGGTTAAGTAATGAATTTGGGTCGAGTGCTACTTTAATGTCAATTTGTTGCTTAATATCTGTATTGTTAAAAGCTTCGCACATTAATTCTCTTTTTTCTATACCTACCCCATGTTCACCCGTTAGTGCTCCTCCGACTTTAACGCAATACTTTAATATTTCCGAGCCAAACTCTTCAGTTTTTCTTAGTTGTTCTGGGTCGTTAGCGTTAAACATAATTAATGGATGAAGATTTCCATCACCAGCATGAAATGCATTTGCTACCGGTAGTTCATATTTTTTTGAAAGTCTTTGAATTTCTTTTAAAACTTCCGCAAGTTTTCCTCTTGGTATTGATCCATCCATACACATATAGTCTGGAGCTAAATCTCCACAAGCAGGGAAGGCAGCTTTTCTACCGGCCCAAAACTTTAGTCTTTCTTCTTCTGATTTATTAATTTTTATACTTGAGCATTTATTTTTTTTAGCAATGTCTTCAACTCTTTTAATGAGTTCTGAAACCTCAGTCTCTGTACCATCGAGTTCAACAATCATCATAGCTTCTGCGTCAACAGGATAACCTGCTTTTGAATAGTCATTTGTTGCTTTAGTTAAGGCTTTGTCCATAATTTCCATACCTGCAGGTATTATTCCTTTTGCAATTATTTCTGACACACACTGTCCAGCATCTTCTATACTTGAGAAACCTATAAGAGCTGCCTTTGCTACTTCCGGTTTTTTTAAAATTTTAACTGTTACCTCAGTAATTACTCCAAGTAATCCCTCGGATCCTGTCATCAATCCAAGTAAATCATAGCCTTCGGAATCTAAAGTTTTTCCTCCAAATCTTGCTATAGTTCCATCCATTAAAACAACTTGAATGCCTAATAAATTGTTTGTAGTTGCTCCATATTTTAAAGAATGCACACCACCAGAATTTTCAGCAACATTTCCACCAATTGAACATGCTATTTGACTTGATGGATCTGGAGCATAATAAAATTTTTTATCCTGTACAGCATTTGTAATTGCTAAATTAGTAACACACGGTTGTAGGACCACACATTTATTTTGATAATCTATTTCTAATATTTTATTAAATTTTCCCATACCTAATAAAACACAATCTGCCAAAGGAAGAGCTCCTCCTGATAAGCCGGTGCCAGCCCCTCTTGGCACAACCTTAATTTTATTCTCGTTACAGTACATAAGAATTTCACTCACCTGTTTAACTGTTTCTGGTAAGACGACTAAAAGTGGTTTTTGTTTATACGCTGCAAGAGCATCAGTCTCGTACGGTCTAATTTCATCCTCATGTGAAAGAATGTTCTCACTTTTCAAAATTTGATTCAAGTCTGAGGTAATCTTATCTTTGCTAGACAAAATTGATTTATCGACTTTAGGCATTTGAAGATTTGTCATTTAATAATTCTATAATTTTTAAAGCGTTAGGTCAAAAAACAATACTACTTATTCAAGCATTTTTTTGATCTTTTCAAGAGCATTTTCAATATTTTCCATCGACGCTGCAAAACTAAATCTTACATAGTTAATTGATGTTTTACCAAAGGCAGTTCCTGGTACAATTGCTACTCCAGCTTCATACATGCATTTTTTAGAAAATTCAGAGCCATTCATTCCTGTGCCTATTACTTTAGGAAAAGCATAGAAAGCTCCCCCTGGCATACTACATTCAACACCTGGTAGATTATTTAGTCCTGCGTGAATAAATTTACGCCTCTTATCAAATTCCTTCATCATATCGTGAATAGGTTGATCCGAACCATCCAAAGCAGCTATGCCAGCAAACTGAGAAGGTGCATTAACACAGGATACACTATTAATTATTAATTTATTTACGTGTGGAATTAATTTTTCTGGCCAAACACTCCAACCCATTCTCCAGCCAGTCATAGCGTAGGCTTTACTCCATCCGTCTAAAACAATTAATCTGTCTTGTAGATCGGGATAATTAAAAAATGTTGGCATTTCCTTATTGTCATAAATTTGACGGCTATAGATTTCATCACTTAAAATTGCAACATGTGGATATTTCTTGAGACCCTCTGCTAAAAAATCTATCGCTGGTTTTTCAACAAAACTTCCTGTTGGGTTATTAGGGTTGATTAATATTAATAATCTAGTTTTATCTGTGATCAAAGATAAAATTTTTTCCGGATCAAATTTTAAATCTTTATCTTGTGTCAAATCATAAGGTATTGCTTTTGAGCCTGTATAGTTAATCATAGACTCATAGATTGGAAACCCAGGTGTAGGATGAATTATTTCAGCTCCTTCTTCACCAAATATTGAAATTGCATAAAACATGGTAGGTTTTCCACCCGGCATTATTAAAATTCTCTCTGGATCGACATCTTTATTATAAAGTTTTTTAATTTTTCTTGTTACTGCCTGCCTACACTCTAAAATACCATTGGATAAAACATATCCATGATGCCCATCATCTAAAGCTTTTTTGGCTGCATCTACAACGTGTTGTGGAGTCTTAAAATCAGGTTGGCCCACCCCAAGATGAATTATTTCTTTTCCTTGGGCTTCAAGTTTTTTTGCTTCAGCCATTATACTAAAAGCAGATTCTGTACCTAATCTTTCTAAATTTTTAGCTAATTTCATATTTAATCTATTTAAATTTTTTTTAATTAATATTAGTGCATTTTACTTTCTTTAATATAGTAAACTTTGACACAATTTCTTATCTATAAATAATTTTACTTGGGTTTAAATCTTTTATACTTTTACACCCCATTAAAATCATGTCTCTTCTAATCTCATCTCTCATTCTTTGTAGAACCATTTCTACTCCCTTCTGACCTCCGGCACTTAAAGCAAACAAGAAACCTTTTCCGAAACTGCATGCTGTTGCGCCCATAGCTAAGGCTTTTAAAACATGTGTGCCTCTTCTAATTCCGCCATCTACAATAATTTCAATTTTTCCTCCAACAGCATCAACAATTGCAGGTAGTTGATCAAAAGGTGACCGCGAACCATCTAATTGTCTGCCGCCATGGTTTGAAAGCATTATTGCGGAAGCACCAATATCAACTGCCTTCTTTGCGTCTTCAACTGACATTAATCCTTTCAAAGCAAATGGACCCTTCCACCGCTTGACGCAGTACTCTGCATCTTTCCAGCTCATCGCTGGATCGTATTGCTCGTTAATATATTCCATTACACCCTTTGCTATACTTGAGCCTTTTTTGGTAAAATGGGCGACGTTTGCTAATTCAAATTTTCCATGAGTTAGATAGTTCATAGTCCACGTTGGATGAGCAGCAAAACTCATTAGACTTTCTAAAGTAAGTTTTGGAGGGGTTGTGAAACCTGTTCTGTGATCTCTTTCTCTGTTTCCCGCTACAACTGTATCAACGGTCAAACATAAACCCTTAAACCCAGAGCTCTTACATCTGTCTATTAAATTATCAGTGAGTGCTTGGTCTTTATGTATATAAAGTTGAAATAATTTTGGCCCTCTTGAAATATTTGAAATTTCTTCAATAGATGAAGTTGCCATTGTTGACATACTATAAAAAGTTCCAAACTTTTCAGCTGCTCTAGCCGACGCTTTATCTCCATCGTGATGGTATAATCGCTGCATTGCGGTTGGTGATAGAAACAAAGGCATATCAATTTTTTGTCCAAAAACATTAACTGAAAGGTCCGGTTCACCTACGCTAGCTAAAATATTTGGTATTAAGTCACATTTAGAAAACGATTCTGTATTTCTTTTGAGGGTCGTCTCATCGTCAGCACCGCCATCAATGTAATGAAAAATTGGTGATGGTAAATTTTTTTTTGCTAATTTTCTAAAATCTTCAATATTATAACAATCCTTGATAGACATTTTTAATTAAAACTTTTTAGAAAAATTTAATGTTTGGTTGTCAGTTCCTGGATTTACACTGCCCCAGTCGTTGTTTGAGATGTGGCTATAACTGTAACCAAGGTTGGTATTTTTGAATAAATCTATTCCAACTTTTATTTCAGATTTAAATTCAAGTGCACTACCTAAATTTTTTCCATCCCCAGCTTCATAGTATCCAGGTGCAAAGCTTGGCGATATATTTATAGGGCCTAGATTATAATCTGTCTCTATCCCAGTGTATAAATAAATTGAATTTTTTTTTGTGACAAAAGCTCCGGTAGTAGGCGAGAACCTTCCGATCCAAGTATCACGGAATAAATTTTCATTTTTATGTTCTACTCCCATTAGGGTTGTCTTGTCGTCTCCTACTTTATCAATTGTGTCGAAGGTTCCCGTGTAAACTGAAAGGTTTTGACGATTACTGTTTGTGTCAAAAAAATTTTTATTTTTTTTTAATTTTACTTGCTTGCTTGAGGAAAGGCATTCCTTCTTAGAATTTTTTCTGGCATTTCCTCCTAATAAATCTCTATTAAATACTTTTTCTAAAATACTCCTTCCGCCAACTTTTTTTTCACAAGGTTTATTATTTTTTGTATCTGTAGTTTTTTGATCTAAAATTTTATTCTCCTTATTTGATCTTGAGGCTTCACCTCCTGGGAGGTCTTTGTTAAATAATTTTTCCAGCAGACTTCTGTTCTTCTCAGCAGGAAATGCATGTGTGTTTGCCAAAAAAACTGTGATTATAAAAAAAATAGTTAACTTTTTCATTTTTTGAAAATACTACCTAAAGTTTAAAAAGTACACATTCAATTAACCTTATTATGCTTGTTTTTTCGTACTATAAAAAAAATAATAAAACCACCAAGAACTAATACAACGTAGGGTAATGTCCATAATAGAAAACTATTTTTGTTAAAAGATGGTTGGTAAACAATCCATTCTCCATATTTACTAATTAAAAAAGTATAAATTTCATCATTAGTTTTTTTTTCACTAATTAAATCTTGTACTACAAGTTTTATAGTTACCGCAAAGTCTGAGTTAGAATCGGCAATTGACTGACCTTGGCAAATTAAACACCTCAAATTTTTATAAATTTCTGATACTTCTGAATATTTTTCATTCGCGGACAATGACACGTAGAAGAAAAAGTAAATAATAAGAATAATTTTTTTAATTTTCATTTAATCAAATCTAAAATTTCATTATATTGATTCTGATCTATCGGACCAATAACTTTTTTTATTATATTTAAGTTATTGTCAATTAATATAGATTCTGGAATTCCATAAACACCAAATAAAACTGAAGCTTTCCCATCAGAATCTTCTCCAACAAAGTTGTAAGGATTGCCTAATTCTTTTAGGAAGTTATTAGCATTCTTTTTTTTATCTTTAAAATTTACACCTATAATATTAATTTTTTTATTTGATAAATCTAATAAATATTTATGTTCAGTTCTGCAGGGAGCGCACCATGAGGCAAAAAAATTAATTAATGTAAATTTATTATTTTTTAAATCTTTTTCTGAAATTGATTTATTGTCATTATTTATTT
Organism: uncultured Pelagibacteraceae bacterium; assembly: GCA_905618885.1. Lineage (GTDB taxonomy): Bacteria > Pseudomonadota > Alphaproteobacteria > Pelagibacterales > Pelagibacteraceae > Pelagilacustribacter. Next base: position 14,980 of record CAJQTC010000011.1, on the reverse strand, counting down.
CAGTAAATTGAAAGTTACTAATTCTAGCTCCAATAAGACTTCTAGTATCATAGTTGTTATTTTTTTTTAACCCCTGCCAAAAAACAAAAAGAGAAAAAATAACTAAACTAAAAATTATTATTTTTAAAATACTAACTTTCATTTTTTTTAAAAATTAAATGTATAAAACTGCCTAGGGCAATCATTAAAGCAGAGATCCAAATCCAAATCATGAAAGGTTTTTTTTGGAACTTAATATTATAATAATCTGACCTGGATACATTGCTCATTGTTAAGTAAAGATCTGAAGTAATTTTCGTTTTTATAGCAGCTTCATAAGTCAAAGTTTCAGGGTTAGAATAAATCCTTATTTCAGGATCTAGATATTCAACTAAATTATTTTTAAGATTTGTTAATTTAAAATTACCAATAATTGCTTTGTAGTTTTTACTTTCTTTTGTTTTTATGCTCTCAAAATTAATTTCATAGTTATTTGTTTTTTTTATTTCACCCACTTTTAAATTAAAATCTTCATCAAGAGAAAATTGATGATTGATACCAATAAAAAATACAAGTAAACCAAAACCTAGGTGGGAAATAATTCTTGATAGTTCAGGTTTGTTTTTGTTAATACTAAATCTTTTAATATCTAAAAGTGAGTTTAAAATTAGAAATATTGAAGCTATAAAAATTAGATTAGACAAAAAACTGTACTTGCCAAAAAAATAAAAAATAAATAGATTTATTATTATAGATCCTAGAATAAGAAATAAAATTCTGGAAAAAATTTTATTTTTTGATTTAATCCAACCAAATTTTGGTCCTATAGCCATTAAAAATAAAAGCGGGACAACTAAAGGAATAATAACAATGTTAAAGAATGGGGGTCCAACAGAAATCTTTATATTACTCAATACATCAAGAAAAATTGGGTAAAGCATTCCTATTAATACAGTTGCAAGGAAAAAAGCCATAAACCAATTATTTGCTAAAATAAAAGTCTCTTTGCTTTTTAAATTAAAATCATAAGTTTCTTTCTTATGTTTTGTAAAAAAAATAATTAACGCTGCAAAAATCATAAATGATAAAAATATAAGTATATATATTCCTCTAGAAGGATCGCTTGCAAAAGTATGGACTGAATTTAAAATTCCAGATCTAACTAAAAATGTACCTGTTACGCTTAGAATAAAAGTTAAAAGACAAAGTGTTATAACCCAATAATAAAGGGCATTTCTTTTTTCAAGTACAATTAATGAATGCATTAAAGCTGTAATGGCGAACCAAGGAAGTAACGAAGCATTTTCAACGGGGTCCCAAAACCAAAAGCCCCCCCCAACCTAACTCGTAGTATGCCCAAATAGACCCTACGATAATTCCAAGAGTTTGAAAACACCATGAAGTTTTAACCCAAACTTTTATTGATTTAGCAAATAATTTACCATCATAACCAGAAAGTAATGAACCCAAAGCTGCAGAAAAATAAATTGAGCAACCGACAAACCCGATATAAAGAAGCGGCGGATGAATCGCTAGTGCTGGATCTTGAAGTATGGGATTTAATCCTAATCCCTCAAGTGGAATTGGATAAATAGAATTGAAGGGATTTGAATTAAATAATAAAAAAAGAACAAATCCTATGATTAAGATATTTTGAAAAATTAAAGTATACAGTCTATATTTTTTATTATGTGTGTAATTAAAAATTAAAAATAAATAGGAAAATAAAACTAAAATATTAACCCACAACAATAGGCTACCTTCATGATTGCCCCAAGTACCTACTATTTTATAAAATAGAGGTTTGGTGATGTGAGAATTTTCATAAACATTAATAAGTGAAAAATCAGAATTTATAAATCCTAGCATTAAAGTAAGAAAACTTAAAATAGTAAATGTAATTTGAAATAAACTTAATTTATAAATAATTTTTTTAACAGTTTTGTTTATAGTTTTTAAGTCAAGATAAGCATTATAAATAATTAAGAAACTTAGAGCTAAAATTGAGTAAACTAAAATTATTCCAATATTACTTAACATTATTCTCTAACATTTTTTTTATTTCAGGTGGCATATATTTTTCATCATGCTTGGCGAGTATTCTGTCAGCTATAAAAAAAAATTTATCATTTAGTTTACCCTCGGCAACAACGCCTTTACCTTCGGCAAATAAATTTGGAACGGTTCCTGAATAACTAATTAATATTTCATTTTTGAAGTCTGTAACAATGAACTGAATATTTTTTTCGTTTATGATAATAGAGTTTTTTTTAACCATTCCACCAACGCGCATTGCTCTTCCAATAACAATATCTTCCTCTTTTTTTATTTCAGTTGGTGTCGAGAAGTAGAGAATGTTTTTATTTAAAGATTTTATAATAAAAAAAACTGCCGCTAGCGATAAAATAGAAATAGATACTAAAAATAATATTCTATTTTTAACTTTTTTGGTAAGCATTAAAAATGCTTTTAATTCATCTTAGAGTTTGCCGCTAATATTTGTTGTGCAACTTTAGAATTTCCCAAAGCTTTATTTTTTTCTTCTACTGATAATTTTTGAAGTTCGACTAAAAAATCATTTTCATATTTTCTTAAGGTTTTTTTTGTCTTCAAATAAAATACTGCACAAGAAAATAATACAATACTAAAAGATAACCAGACGTAAAGTCCATATCCATTCATTTTTATAAATTCTATAATCATATTCTTTTAATGTTTTTTTTCTTTATTCTAATGATTTCTGTTTTATATTTCATCAGAAAAATTAACGCACCATACAATAAGAAAACCAATAACATTACTAACAACGGGAGCAGCATTGCTGGATGTACACTGCTTGATCCTGCAATTTTTATACTTGCTGGCTGATGAAGCGTTGTCCACCATTCAACTGAATATTTAATAATGGGTAGGTTTATCGAGCCTATAATTGCGATAGTTGATGAAACTTTTACAATTGTCTCTTCTTTGTCTAGGAGCTTGAATGCTGAAATATAAAAGACATAAAATAACATCAACACAAACATGGATGTTAGTCTAGCGTCCCAAACCCACCAAGTTCCCCAAGTTGGTTGGCCCCACAAAGAACCTGTAACAATTGCCAGACAAGTAAACAGTAAACCGATTGGAGCTATGCTTTTATTAATAAAATAAAAATTTCTTATCTTAAAAACAAAATTGAATATTGAAAGGAATGTAATAAAAGCAAAGCATGCTAATCCCAGCCAGGCAGCAGGTACATGTACATACATAATTCTGACGGAGTCACCTTGAATATAATCTGGTGGTGATAGGACTAAAGCAAAAGTTAAACCAATAATTAGAATTAAAAAGAATATTGAATTTATAAAATTAATTAATTTATGGATTAAAGAATAAATACTTGTAGATGAAAAAAATTTAAACATCTTGATGTAAGTTAAATATATTAATTTCTGTTTTAAAGAAAGAAGGTTGTTTTGCCTAATTGAGAATATTGAGGGAGTTAAAGAAGTAAATAATTTCTCAATTAGGCATTAACTTCAAAAATTTTAATTTAATAGTTTGTCGCAGATTTGATCTAATATTGTTAAATTTGTGGCGGTTCTTTACTAATCAGTTAGATAACTTGAGGTAATTTGATCCTTTTTTGCCAACAAAAATCTCATTTATAAGAGGGTGTTTAACTGGCTGTTTTGAATTATCCATTAAAAGATTTTGTTCGGAAACATAGGCTTCATAAGTTACATCATCACTTTCAGCTAATAGGTGATAAAACGGCTGATCTTTTCTGGGCCTTACGTCTTTTGGAATAGATTGATACCACTCTTCAGAATTATTAAACTCAAAATCAACATCATAAATTACTCCACGAAAATCAAAATGTTTATGCCTTACAATTGTTCCAATAGAAAACTTTGCGATGTTTGCGACCATTAGTTTTAAGATAGTAACTTTTAATTAAAAATCAATATATAAATTTATTTTAAAATAGATTTATGTTATAATTGGTGTGTGAATAAGTCTTTATTAAAGTTTATTACTGACTTTGGCCCTTTATTAATCTTCTTTGTTGTTTACTCTAAAAGTGGGAAAAACTTAAGTGCTGCCATACCACCTCTTATTATTGCAACTATAATCGCTGTTCTTATTAGCTACATAGTTGAAAAAAAAATTCCTTACATTCCTCTAATCGGAGGCATAATTATATCCATTTTTGGTGGTCTTACATTATACTTTAATAATCCAGTATTTCTCTACATGAAACCGACCATAATAAATATTTTATTTGGTTTAGCTTTAGCTTTTGAAAGATTTTTTACCAAAGAACACATTCTTAAAAAAATGCTTGGTAAATCTATAGCTTTATCTGATGAAGGCTGGAAGGCATTAACAATAAGATGGATGTTTTTTTTCTTCGCACTAGCTTTGTTAAATGAATATGTTTGGAGAACGCAAGCAGAAGAATTTTGGGTAAATTTCAAAGTTTGGGGTATTCTTCCAATAACTTTTGTTTTTACTGGTTTTCAAATGTTTTTAATTAATAAGCATAAAATATGAGAAACCTAAGATTAGTTGTAAATAATGTTTCTAATAATAACAATAAAGAATTTTTTTTTGTAAAAAAAGAACTTCAAACTATTTTAAATCTTTATGGAAAAATGGTCTCAAACGGAACTTGGAAAGACTACGGGTTGTCTGTTGGTCCTAGAGAAATTTCTTTTGATATTTATCAGCGAGCCTCTGAAAAACCAATTTATAAAATCTTAAAAAATCTAAAACCAAAAAATTACAATGAAAAGTTTTATATTAAAGATAAGCATGGAAATGTATTAGAAAAGTCTAATGATCTTTTAAGCCTTATAGAAAAAACTAGATGGAATAATTTAAAAGCGGTAAAATAATTATCTTCTTTGACCGAAAAGTCTCAATAACATTAAAAACAAATTTATAAAGTCTAGGTAAAGAGTTAAGGCACCCATAACTGCTTTTTTTCCCATTAGCTCTCCACTATCACTTTCAATATACCTGTTTTTAATTTTTTGAGTATCGTAAGCGGTTAAGCCAACAAATATTAAAACTCCTAAAATTGATATTACAAAGTACATCATTGAAGATTTCATAAAAATATTAACTACTGATGCAATAATAATTCCAAAAAGGCCCATCATCAAAAATGAACCAAGTTTTGTTAAGTCCCTATTAGTAGTGTAGCCATAAATACTCATTGACCCAAAAGTTCCTGCTGTAATAAAAAATACTCTAGTTATGCTAGCACCTGTGTACATTAAAAAAATTGAAGATAAAGACGCTCCCATTAAAGCTGCAAATACCCAAAAAGTAGTTTGAGCTTTTGCGGCAGTCATTTTTGCAATATTAAAACTCATATAAAAAACTACTCCCAACGGAGCCAACATAAGAACCCATTTTAAACCTGAAGTATAAATAGTTGTTCCAAAGTTAGTTAAGCCCATTATCTCACCAGCTTCACCAGTAACAACAGCAAGCTTGAAAAATAATAAAGCTACAAAACCAGTCAAAAGAACTCCTGATCCCATGTAGTTATAAACTTTAAGCATGTAGGCCCTTAAGCCTTGATCAATTATTTCTTCTGAAGTTGAGGATTTTGCTGCCGTACTTTGTTTATTAAATTCCATATATCTAACAATATAAGAGTTTTTTAAAATTTTTCAATACCTGTCTTCTTTACTTATTTGCTTAATTCTAATTAACTCCAAAAAATATTAGAATTTTATGAAATTTAAAAAGCTTGGTGCTACAGATTTAGAGGTAAGCCTAATATGTTTAGGGACTATGACTTGGGGGCAGCAGAATTCTGAGACTGATGGATTTGCTCAAATGGATTATGCTTTAGAACAGGGTATTAATTTTTTTGACACTGCGGAACTTTACGCGACACCTCCTATGGACCATTCGTATGGAAAAACAGAGAAAGTCATTGGTAACTGGTTTTTACAAAAAAAAAATAGAGATAAGATTATATTAGGCTCAAAGATTACTGGCCCTGGATTTAAATGGATAAGAGGTGGAGGTAATGAATACTACGAAAAGGGAATAGAGTCTGCTCTTCATGAGAGTTTAAAACGACTAAAGACAGATTATATTGATCTATACCAATTACATTGGCCAGAAAGAAATACAAATTATTTTGGTAAACTTGATTACCAACATGATGAAAATGAAAAAAAGTGGCATGAATTTGAATCTGTTTTAAAAATATTAGAAAAATTTATTAAACAAGGAAAAATTCGTCATATCGGTATATCAAATGAAACTCCTTATGGATTTTCACAATATTTAAAATTAAATAGAGTTAAAAATTTACCAAGAATTGTATCAGTTCAGAATCCATATAATTTTTTAAATAGAACTTACGATGTTGGCATGTCAGAAATTTCTATGCGAGAGAATGTTGGTCTGCTTGCTTACTCACCTTTAGCATTTGGCTACTTGTCGGGTAAATATAGAAATAACGAGATGCCTAAAGATTCAAGAATGGGTTTGTACGCAGATATTTGGGGGAGATACAGAAAAGACAAAGCTTACGAGGCAGTTGATGAATATTATAAACTTTCTAAGAAGAAAAATATGTCATTAACGCATATGGCTCTTGCATATGTCAGCTCGAGACCTTTTGTAACTAGCAATATTATTGGTGCAACAACTATGGAACAGCTAAAAGAAAATATTGAAAGTATAGATATCAAACTAGATGATGAAACTATTAATGAAATTGATTTAATACATCATAGCTATCCTAATCCAGCTCCTTAGAATAAATAAGTCTTTAGTGTTAAATAAAAATAAAGTAATTACGCATTATGAAGTTTAAAAAGTTAGGCCATACAAATATAGACGTGAGTTTGATCTGTCTTGGAACAATGAATATGGGTGAACAAAATACTCAAGAAGAAAGCTTTGAGCAAATGGATTATTCTTTTGAGCAAGGTATAAATTTTTTTGACACAGCAGAAGTTTATGCTGTTCCACCGAGACGAGAAACACACGGTAAAACTGAAGAAATTATTGGCAACTGGTTTACAAAAAGTAAAAAAAGAGAAAAAATTATTTTAGCAACTAAAATGGTTGGGCCGGGAGTTGAATGGATAAGAAATGGTGGCGGAAATTATACTGAAAAAAATATTGCTATTGCTGTTGATGGTAGTCTAAGAAGATTGCAAACTGATTATATCGATCTCTACCAATTACACTGGCCAGAAAGAAGTACTAATTATTTTGGCAAAAGAAATTACGAACACGACTCAAGTGAGGGAAAATGGAATGATTTGGAATCTGTTCTAAAAGCTTTAAAAAAATTTGTTGATCAAGGTAAAATTAAATACATCGGAGTTTCGAATGAAACACCTTGGGGATTGTCTAAATTTTTAGAAGTGGCAGAGCAACTAAATCTTCCAAGAATAGTTTCTGTACAAAACCCTTATAATTTATTGAATAGAGCTTATGATATTGGAATGTCTGAAATTTCATGTAGAGAAAAAGTTGGTTTACTAGCTTATTCACCTCTAGCAATAGGTTATCTTTCCGGAAAGTATAGAGACAATCAAATACCAAAAAATTCTAGAATTGGATTATTTGGAAACTTTTGGACTAGATACAAAGAAGATAACGCGAAGAAGGCTGTCGATGATTACTTCAAATTAGCCAGAGAAAATGGACTTACTTTAGCTCAAATGTCACTTGCTTTTGTTAATTCAAGACCTTTTATAACAAGTAATATTATTGGAGCAACAACCATGGAACAGCTAAAAGAAAATATTGGAACTGCAGATATCGAGCTTAACGAGGAAATTGTTGAAAAAATTAATTTAATCCACTCAAATAATCCTAATCCCACGCCGTAGTCGTCAAAACGTTGAAATTAATTTAATTTAGTATAAAAATTTTATTATGTGCTTAAAAAAAATATTTTTAATTTTGATTATCGTTTTATTTACATCGAAAAGTTTCGCAGCCAATCCTGTTTCTACTGGGAAGTTTAAAGACTGGCAGGCTTTTACAGCAAATACTGCACAAGGTAAAATTTGCTTTGCACAGTCAAAACCTAAAACAAGATCACCAAAAAATTTTAAAAGAGAATCCTCAAAACTATTTGTAACTTTTAGACCTCAGGAAAATATAAAAAACGAAGTTAGTGTTACCAGTGGGCATATTTATAAAATGTCTACAGTAAAGGCCAAATCAGGTAAAAATAACTATACTTTCTTTTCTAAAGAAGATTTTGCTTGGATAGCTGACGAAAAAAGAGAGGAAAAATTTATAAAACTAATGAAAAAAGCATCTAATATAATGCTCATAGCTAATGAACCGAAAGGTTCACAAACAGTGGACCACTATTCGATGATAGGTTTTTCTAAGGCGTATGAAACAGCGAAGAAAAATTGTAGTTAATTAATTAATGAAAAAAATAGTTCTAGCCTACTCTGGTGGCCTTGATACTTCGATAATTTTAAAATGGTTACAAGAAAACTATAAAGCAGAAATTATTGCTTACACATCTGACATTGGTCAAGTTATTGATAAGAAAAAAATTATTAGAAACGCAAAAAGACTTGGTGTTAAAACAATAATTATTGAAGATCTTAAAAACATTTTTGTTAAGGACTACGTATTTCCTATGTTGAGAGCACACGCTTTATATGAAGGCGCCTACTTGTTGGGAACCTCTATCGCAAGACCTTTAATAGCAAAAAGACAAATTGAAATAGCAAAAAAATATGGTGCTTATGCTGTATCTCATGGTTCTACGGGCAAAGGAAATGATCAAGTTAGATTTGAGTTAGGTTATGCTTTTTTTGGAAAAAAAATAAAAGTTATTGCGCCATGGAGAGAATGGAACCTAGCTTCACGAACAGATTTAATCAAATATGCAAAGAAAAATAATATTCCAATACCTAAAGATAAGAAAGGAGCACCTCCTTTTTCAGTAGATGATAACCTTTTTCATACATCAACAGAAGGTAAGGCTTTAGAAAATCCCAAAAATTCAGCACCAGAATTTATTTTTCAAAGAACAATCTCTCCCGAAAACGCCCCAAATAAAAAAACAATTGTTAAAATTGCTTTCAAAAATAGTGAACCTGTTTCAGTAAATGGAAAAAAACTTACCCCCGCGAACTTATTAGAAAAATTAAATCAAATTGCAGGTAAAAATGGAGTGGGTAGAGTCGATCTGGTTGAGAATAGATTTATAGGAATTAAATCAAGAGGTGTTTACGAAACACCAGGAGGAACTATATTGTATGATGCTCATAGAGCTATGGAATCAGTCACATTAGATAAAGAAACAATGCACAAAAAAGAAAGAGTTATGGTGGCTTATGCTGAGCTTGTTTATAATGGCTACTGGTTTTCAAAAAAAAGAATTAATTTACAAAAAATTATAGATAAAAATAAAAATAAAGTTAATGGCGTTGTTGTTCTTAAGGTCTATAAAGGCAATATAACAATTATGTCTAGACGTACATCAAGCAAGGCTTATTCGATGGAACAAGTATCATTTGAGGAAAATAAGACGTTTAATAAAACTAGAATAGAAAAGTTTATTAAATTTCATTCAAAACAGTTAAATAAATCTTAAAAGTCTGATAAGTTTATTTATATGAATTCAGCGATTCGAAATATTCAATTAGTTGCAGTACTTGCCGTTTTAGTGGCGACTATAATTGCGTTCTTTGTAGAACTGTCGGTTATGTATGAAACAAAAACTATTGGATTAGCTGATTTATTGTTAATGTTTATTTACATAGAAGTTCTTGGTTTGGTCAGATCATATTGGGAAACTAGAGCGGTAAGAATTACCTATCCTCTTGTAATCGCAATTACTGCTCTTGCTAGATATATAATTCTTCAAGACAAAAATAGTGACCCTGCAAACTTAATTTATATAGCACTTGCAATACTAATCGTGTCTATCGCTACAGTTGTAGTAAGGTTTAGAAATAGTAAATATCTTAAAATAGATAGTAAGAAAACTAACGAGCTTTAAAGCAATCTAAAGTATTTTTTAGAAGACATGCAATAGTCATTGGGCCTACGCCGCCAGGCACTGGAGTTATAGCTTTAACTTTGTTTTTAACTTGTTCAAAGTCAACGTCTCCTACTATTTTATCTGCAACTTTATTTATACCAACATCAATAATAATAGAATCTTTTTTTACCCAATCTCCCTTGACTAAATTTGCAACACCAACTGCTGCAATTAAAATATCAGCTTTCTGACACTCTGACTTCAAGTCTTTAGTTTTTGAATGAACTATTGAAACCGTACAGTCTTCTTTAAGAAGAAGTTGCGCTATAGGTTTACCATTTAGATTGGACCTTCCAATTATGACGGCATGTTTACCTGTTAAATTTTTTTCTGCTTTTTTGATTAATAATAAACACCCTAAAGGCGTGCAGGGGATTATAGCTTTATATCCTGACGAAAGGTTTCCAACATTCATTGGATGAAATCCATCTACATCTTTAGAAGGTTTGATTGCATTTATGATTTTTTCTTTACTTATATGAGCGGGCAAAGGTAATTGGACAAGAATTCCAGAAACGCTGTTATTGTTGTTAAGTTCTTCAATTTTTTCTAAAATTTCTGATTCTTTAACTTCTTTTGAGTATTTAATAACTTCAGAAGTAATTCCGACTTCTTTAGAGTTTTTTTCTTTATTTTTGACATAAATTTGACTTGGTGCAAAATCACCAATTAGAATGACGGATAAGCCTGGGGATTGATTAGTTTTTTTTTTAATTTCTAAAATTTCTTTTTTAATTTCTTCTCTTAATAGCGCTGCTTCTTTTTTTCCGTCTAATATCATTCTTAAAGTGCAACTTTATAAAATATTTCATTAATAAAATTTCTTAAAAAGACTAAAGCTAAAATAAGCACTATTGGTGAAATATCTACCGTGCCCAGATTTGGCATAAAGCTTCGAATAATCTTTAGCGGTGGGTTAGTTAATTTGTGTGAAATTTCTAGAACTGAGTAAACAAAACGATTACTTGTGTTAATAATATTAAAAGCTACTAACCAACTTGCTGCTGCATTAATAACTAAAACCCAAATGTAGAGTCTAACAATATCATTAAGTAAAATAATTATAGAATTCATTAATTTTTTTCTACGTAAATTGAAGTACTCGGAAAAGCAAAAGAAACTTTGTTTTTTTCGACAATATTTTTCACTTCTAAGGCAAGAGTGTCCTTAACGTTCATCCACTCCTGGTACTGCTTAGTTTTAGTAAAGCATATTAACTTTATGTCGATTGAACTAGCAGCAAATTGATCGATCTTAACAGATAAGATTGCATTATCATTTACAGCAAAATCTTTGTTACCTCTTATGTAATTTTCTATTTGATCTTTAATATTTTTTAGCTGTTCACCCGTGGTTCGATATTCGACTCCAATTATCCAATTAATTCTTCTATTCGTGATTTGTGAATTATTAATTACAGCTCTTTCTGCAAATTGAAAATTTGGAATTGTTGCCAAAGATTTATCAAATCTTCTCACCACAGTAGATCTGAAGCCAATATTTTCTACCGTTCCCTCAATTACTCCTTCCACAAAAATCCAGTCACCAACTTGAAACCTTCTTTCAACTAGTACCAATATGCCAGAAATTAAATTTTTAAACAAATCTTGAGCTCCTAAAGCGACAGCCACACCGAATAAACCTAGTCCAGCGATAATTGGGCCAATTTTTATTCCCCAGAGATCTAATACAGCAGCAAATCCTAAGACTAAAATTAATACCTTTATTGCTTTAATAATCCAATTAATTAAATCTCTGGACAGTAGACCTCCTGCTAATTTAACAACTGCAGAAAATGGTTCGATAACTTGATGAAAAGTCCAAAAAATCAATATAGTAATTAAAGATCTATTAATTACATCGACGATACCACTTTCCACAGTTAAATAGCTTGTTGAAATAAAAAATCCCAGTACGATTGGGAAAAATTTTGCGGGCCCTTCCATTGAATACACGAGAGAGTTATCGAAACCATTAGTTGATTTAGAAACATACTTCTCTAATTTTTTAACAACAAATTTTGAAAATACCCCTCTCAGAAAAAGGAAGAAAGTAAAAATTGCTAAAGCTATTATTATTTCTGAAATGTTTATTCCAGACACTCCGTCTTTCCAAACATCTAAGAATAAATCTTTAAAATTTTCTAATATATTCATTGGCTTAAACTTTCTAATTTTGACAATTCGTTTCCAGGATTAAAAATTTCTATTTTTTTCCATCCTTGAGATCTAAAAATATCGGCAACTTTTTCACTTATACACATAATAATAGATTGTGTCATTAATCCTATTAAAGAGTAGTTTTTGGCTATAGAAATAAAACTCTCTGCACTTCGAGAAGAGTATATATAGACAAAATCGGGTGGATAACGCTCTATCAATTTTTTATTTTCTGTATTTAAATCAGTGATGATTTCAGAATAATAATTAATTATTTTTTTTATTTTTAATCCTTCTTTTTTTAATTCAGAATCTAAATCGTACGAAATGTTATCTCCACAAAAATATGCAATTTTAGAGTTTTTATTTACTTTATCTGAAATCATTATTAGATTTTTTAATGCATTAACCGTTCCACCTGCAGAAGAAGTGTTAATATAACCAGATTGTCTTGCAATTTTTTCTGTAATAGAGCCAACACAAAAACAGTGTAAATTTTTATTTATATTAATTAATTTAAGATTTCTAATTGCATTTGCACTAGAAAAAATAAAAGCATCAAAATTATTTGGGTTAATTGGATCTATATTAGCTGATAAAATTTTTAAAGTAGGTAAATGAATAATTTTGTGTCCATCGTTAAAAAAGCTCTCCATTAAGTCTTCGGCATCGATAAGTGGTCTTGTAATTAAAATATTCATTTTTTTTTTTTAAAATTAGTTCCCGCTTGTTTTAAAAGTTCTACTCCAACTAATTTCCCAATATTAAATCCTTCTTCTTTGCTTCCTGTCCTCTTGTAATTAAAAATATTTACTCCATCATCGGAGAATAGTTGGGCATAAAGAGTAAGTTTATTATTTTCTATTGTAGCTAAACCGCCAACTGCAGTATCACAATCTCCACCAATCGCTTTAAGAAGACTTCTTTCTGCTACTGCACATTGCCTTGTTTTTTTATGATCAATTTTAGCTAACAAATTGTTCATATTAACATCTTCTCTACGGCACTGTGTAGCGATAGTCCCTTGACCGACGGCAGGCAACATTTCTTTAAAGGGGAAAATGTGCTTTATATTTTCTTCCAATTTTAAAGTTTTAACACCAGCTGAAGCAAGAACAATACCATCGTAAAGACCATCTTTAAGTTTTTTAATTCTTGTGTCAATATTTCCTCTAATATTCTTAATTAATATATTTTTATTAAGTTTTTTTAATTGCAGGTCTCTTCTTCTAGAACTTGATCCTATAACTTTATTTTTTAGTTCTTTAATATTGTTAAATTTAAAACTAATAAAAACATCTCTTGGATCATTCCTCTCAATATAAGCAGCAATATTTAAGCTTTCTATTTCTTCAGAGGCCATATCTTTTAAAGAATGTACTGCAATATCTATTTTTTTTTTTGAGAGACTCTCCTCAATTTCTTTACAAAATAAATTTTTTCCACCAATTTCTGAAAGTTTTTTATCGTGAAATATGTCCCCTGAGGTTGTAATACTTTGAATTTCAATAAGGTTATTGGTCATATTAGGTTCTCTTTCTAATAGTAGTTTTTTTACTTTATCTGCGTAAGCTAAAGAAAGTTTACTACCACGTGCTCCAATTACAATTTTTTTCATTATTAATTTATATTTTTAAGAATTCTATTTTATACTATTCTTATATTGAGTTCGTAAATTAATGAAAAAAAAAATTACTTTTTTAGGAATAGAAACTAGTTGTGATGAAACTGCAGCAGCAGTAATTCAAGAAAATGATGATGGTACTGCGAAAATACTATCAAATATTGTTTCTAGTCAAATAAAAGAACATGAAAAATTTGGCGGTGTGGTGCCTGAACTTGCTGCAAGATCTCATGTTGAAAATATAGATTTTATTATTAATAGAGCATTAATAGAAAGCAAACTAGAAATTGATGATATGGATGGTTTGGCTGCAACAGCCGGTCCTGGTTTAATCGTTTGTCTAACAGTAGGTCTAAACATAGGGAAATCTATAGCAGCTTTTGCAAGTAAACCCTTTATTGCTGTGAACCATCTTGAGGGGCATGCTTTGAGTCCGGGTTTAGAAAATAAAATAGAATTTCCATATTTACTTTTATTAATTTCTGGTGGTCATACGCAATACTTGATAGTTAAAGATATTGGGGAATACGAGCAACTCGGTACAACTATTGACGATGCATTAGGTGAGGCATTTGATAAAACTGCAAAAATGTTAGACTTAGGATACCCTGGTGGTCCTAATATTGAAAAGTTTTCAAAACTAGGCGATAAAACTTTTTATAAATTACCTGAACCGATCATTAATAGAGCAGGATGTAATTTATCTTTTGCGGGTCTCAAGACAGCTGTCTTAAGAGAAAGTAAAAATATTAACGGTGACCAACAACTAAAATATAATCTTGCTGCATCTTTTCAACACACTGTAAATAATATTTTAGTAAAAAAAACAAAAGTAGCAATGAAACAATTTGAAGTTAAGACTTCTTTAATAGGAAAAAAATCTTTTATTATAGCTGGAGGTGTTGCTGCCAATCAGTCTATTCGAGAAAATTTAACTAAAGTTTGTACAGAAATGAATTTTGTTCCTTTTTTTCCCAACCTAAAGTTTTGCGGAGATAATGCTGCCATGATTGCCTGGGCAGGAATCAAAAGATATAAAAAAAAACTATTCAATAATTTAGATTTTATTGCTAAATCAAGATGGCCTTTAGACCCTGATGCTAAATACCTAAAAGGTCCGGGGTTAAAATTATAACTTTAATCTATTTAGAAGTGATTAAATAATTTAAT
>CAJQTC010000010.1 GCA_905618885.1 uncultured Pelagibacteraceae bacterium | reverse complement strand
CAAAAACTTTTGCTAAAAAATCAAAAGAATACTCACACTTAGGCGATATCATCTCTTGCGCACGTTCTTATTTGAATTTTGATGATGAGCTAAAAGAATTAGAGCAAATTTTGCACGATAAAAGCAGTGACTCGGAAATGAAAAATCTTGCAGAAAAAGAACTTGATATATTTAAACAAAAAAAAATTGATCATACAAATAAGCTAAAAATATTTTTATTACCTAAGGATGAGGATGATAGTAAAAATGCTATTGTTGAAATTAGGGCTGGTACCGGGGGTTTAGAGGCCTCTCTTTTTTGTGCAGATTTATTTAAAATGTACGAAAAAGTATGTTCTAAAAAAAAATGGAAATTAGAAATTATAAGTATTTCCAAGAGTGAGGCAGGTGGATTTAAAGAGGTCATATTTTTAGTTAATGGAAATGATATTTATTCATATTTAAAGTATGAGTCAGGTGTTCATAGAGTGCAAAGAGTACCCACAACAGAAACCCAAGGAAGAATACATACCTCAGCATCAACAGTAGCTGTTTTGCCAGAAGCAGAAGAAGTAGATATTCAAATTAAAGAATCTGATTTAAGAATCGATGTTTTTAGAGCAGGTGGACCAGGTGGTCAGTCAGTTAACACAACAGATAGTGCGGTACGAATAACTCACATACCGACAGGTGTCGTAGTGAGTCAACAAGATGAAAAATCTCAACACAAGAATAAAGCTAAAGCTCTAAAAATCTTAAGGTCCAGGGTGTATGAAGCTGAAAAAAGAAAAAAAGATCAAGAGCGTGCAGATAATAGAAAAAGTCAAATAGGAAGTGGAGATAGATCTGAAAGAATTAGAACTTATAATTTTCCTCAAGGGAGAGTAACGGATCATAGAATAAATTTCACACTACATAAACTAGAAGAATTCCTAAGTGGCGAAATTCATGAAGAAATGAACGAAGCTTTAAGGTTAAAAGAACAAGATTTAAAATTACAAAATTTAAAACAATGAATGCATCAGAACTTCTAAGTTCAGGCTCCAAAATACTAAAAAAAAACAAAATAGAAACGCACCAATTAGATTCCGAACTTGTGTTATCTAGTTTGTTGAAAAAACAGAGGGAAAGTTTATTGATAAATTTAAACGAGGAAGTTTCAAAAAATACCATTAATAATTTTGAAAGGTTGATATCTAGAAGAGCTCACAAGGAACCATTAGCATATATTCTAAGGAGCAAGGAATTTTGGAGTAAAGATTTTTTTGTAGATAAAGGCGCTTTAATTCCAAGACCAGAAACGGAACTGCTTTGTGAAAGTGTAATTAAATTATTTAAAAATAAAAAAATACATATTTTAGACATGGGCACAGGAACAGGCTGTATAATACTAAGTGTTTTAAGTGAAATTAAAGAAGCCAAAGGTATCGGGATAGATGTTTCAAAAGAAGCCATTAAGGTTGCTAAAAAGAATTCAAAAAAACTCGGTTTAAACAAAAGAGTAAAGTTTATCAATAAGTCATTAGAAGATATTTATGGATATAAATTTGATTTAATTGTTTCTAATCCTCCCTATATAAAAACTTCTGATATAAAAAATTTATCGGATGATGTTAAAAGATTTGAGCCTAAAATAGCTTTAGATGGTGGTAAGGATGGGCTTGACGTAATTAAAAAAGTTATTTACAAGTCTAATACTATTTTAAATAAATTAGGTATCCTCGCTTTAGAAATAGGTTACGGGCAGTACTTTAAAGTTTCACAAATTCTAAAAGAAAAAAATTTTGAAGAAGAGCTATTAGTTAGGGATTACAGAGATAACGTTAGATGCGTATTAGCAAAATTTAAAGATTAATTTTAAACTCAAAAAAAATGAGCGATCACAAAAGAAGATTTAGACCAAGACCACAAAGAAACGGTTTTAGACCTAGGAATAATAGTGGGCAAAATTCAAATAACCATTTTAAATCCAACGGAAACGGAAATATAGGTAGAAATAATGGATCAATGACTAATCCATTTAATGTAGAAAAAGCTGTTCAAAAATATCAACAATTAGCTAAAGATGCCCTTACATCCGGAGATCCAGTAGCGTACGAGAATTGTCTTCAACACGCTGAACATTTTAATCGAAGATTATCAGAGTTAAATGTAAAAACTAAAGAAAAAAAAATTGAAGACACAAGCGTACCCGAAACATTAAAACAGCCATTAAATGAAAAAAAAGAAGTAATTTAATTTTAATTATTTATTTTATCTTAATTCAGCAAGTTTAACGTCAATCTTAATTCTATCTACTTCAAATTTATTTCTAGCTTCGTTGCTTAGGATTTTTCCACTGGGTAGCTTCAATCTTTGTGAATTAATTCTTTTTCCATTTTTTAGAACCTCGTAATGAAGATGTGGGCCTGTCGACATTCCAGTTGAACCAACGTAACCAATAATTCTTCCTTGATTAACTCGTACACCTTTTTTTATACCTCTTCCATATTTTGACATATGCCCATAAGCTGTCACATAAGTTGAGTTATGTTTAATTGAAACATAATTTCCATAACCTTTGTATTTTTGTGCTCTCAGAATAACTCCAGATCCAGAGGCCATTATCGGTGTACCTGTTGATGCAGCAAAGTCTGTGCCTTGGTGTAGTTTATTATATCCAAGTATAGGATGTTTTCTCATTCCAAAAGAAGAAGATAACCGCGCACCATTAATTGGAGTTTTCATTAAAGTTTTAATGACACTTTTACCGTCAACATCATAATAACCTTCTTTGTTATCATGTTTAAAATTATAAAGTGAAAGTTCTTTATTGTTTACAAACATGGATGCATAAATTATTTTTCCAGTATTTCTCACTACGTTGTCATCATCAACATACTGTTCGTAGTAAACTTCAAAAGTATCACCAGTTCGTATGTCTCTTTGAAAGTCTACCTCAAATCCAAATATATTTGCAAATTCGACTATGATATTTGGCTCAATTCCAGCTGCAACAGCTGAACTATATAAATTATTTTTTATTGTATTAGATAATACTACTTCTTTTCTTTTTAATTTTAATTCAACTTTAGTTATATCAAATTTGCCTTCATTTCTTTTTATTTCAACGGTAGTAATAGCGTCAATTGGATAAAATAAACTTATAATTTTATCAGTATTATTTTCTTTTTTTGTTACAATTTGAATTTTTGTTCCAGCGTATATGTTTGATAATTTTTTTTTAACAATCTCACTTGCTATACTATTAATTTCATTACTATCAATATTATATTTTTTTAGAACTTTTTCTAAAGTATCATTGTTTTCAACGGTATAGCTGTATTCTTTATAAGGTGAATTTAAATTTTCAAAGATATAGCTTTTTATACTATCCAACTCATTTGACTCTAAGAAAGAATCAAAATTATTCTCTTTTAATTTTGTATGGAATTTAATTTGATTTACAATTAAAGCATAAATTACAAAAAAAATAGCTATAAGAAAGAATTTAAATAAATATTTTTTTTTATTTAAATTATTAAAAATTAATATAGTCCTCTTTTTAAGAGTTGTGGATAGGCTCAGAAAACTGTTAATTTTACCTTCAGGCATCGTAGGAGTTTGATATATAATTAACCAGACCTTTTCAACGAGAAGTGCAGAATGAGCTTTGATTTTATTGGCTTTTTTAGCCAATATACACCTTGATTTATCTTTTTTTTGTAATATAACCGCCGTTCACATTTTTAAGTAATATTTAATGTAAGTTATATGTTGCTATAGGTGTGTTTTAGATTTTTAACAAAATCTTAGCTTTTTTAAATTGTAAATTTTTAAGAAGAGAAGTGTGGACGGTTAGGTTAGCAAAGAAATTGTCGTACACACTTTAACAAAACTAACTTTAGTTCACACTAAAGTTTTTTAAAGCTAGTGTGCGCCGTTATTAAACTTGAGAGTTTGATCATGGCTCAGAACGTACGCTGGCGGCACGCCTAACACATGCAAGTCGAACGCAGTAGCAATACTGAGTGGCAAACGGGTGAGTATAATGTGGGAATCTGCCTTTTGGTTCGGAATAACACGAGGAAACTTGTGCTAATACCGGATAAGCCTTTACAGGGAAAGTTTTAATGCCAAAAGATGAGCCCGCACTTGATTAGCTAGTTGGTAAGGTAATAGCTTACCAAGGCAACGATCAATAGCTGTTCTTAGAGGAAGACCAGCCACATTGGGACTGAGACACGGCCCAAACTCCTACGGGAGGCAGCAGTGGGGAATCTTGCACAATGGGGGAAACCCTGATGCAGCGATGCCGCGTGAGTGAAGAAGGCCTTTGGGTTGTAAAACTCTTTCGTCGGGGAAGAAAATGACTGTACCCGAATAAGAAGGTCCGGCTAACTTCGTGCCAGCAGCCGCGGTAATACGAAGGGACCTAGCGTAGTTCGGAATTACTGGGCTTAAAGAGTTCGTAGGTGGTTAAAATAGTTGATGGTGAAATCCCAAGGCTCAACCTTGGAACTGCCATCAAAACTTTTTAGCTAGAGTATGATAGAGGAAAGTGGAATTTCTAGTGTAGAGGTGAAATTCGTAGATATTAGAAAGAACGTCAAAAGCGAAGGCAACTTTCTGGATCATTACTGACACTGAGGAACGAAAGCATGGGTAGCGAAGAGGATTAGATACCCTCGTAGTCCATGCCGTAAACGATGTGTGCTAGACGTTGGAAACTTAGTTTTCAGTGTCGCAGCGAAAGCATTAAGCACACCGCCTGGGGAGTACGACCGCAAGGTTAAAACTCAAATGAATTGACGGGGACCCGCACAAGTAGTGGAGCATGTGGTTTAATTCGAAGATACGCGCAGAACCTTACCAACACTTGACATGTTCGTCGCGAGCCTAAGAGATTAGGCTTTTCAGCTCGGCTGGACGAAACACAGGTGCTGCATGGCTGTCGTCAGCTCGTGTCGTGAGATGTTGGGTTAAGTCCCGCAACGAGCGCAACCCCTACCTTTAGTTGCCACCATTTAGTTGGGCACTTTAAAGGAACTGCCAGTGATAAGCTGGAGGAAGGTGGGGATGACGTCAAGTCCTCATGGCCCTTATGTGTTGGGCTACACACGTGCTACAATGACACTTACAGTGGGAAGCTAAGTCGCGAGACTAAGCTAATCTCTAAAAGGTGTCTCAGTTCGGATTGCACTCTGTAACTCGAGTGCATGAAGCTGGAATTACTAGTAATCGTGGATCAGCGCGCCACGGTGAATACGTTCCCGGGTCTTGTACACACCGCCCGTCACACCATGGAAGTTGGTTACACCTTAAGGCAAATCGTCAACCTTCGGGAGACATTTGACTACGGTACGATCAGCAACTGGGGTGAAGTCGTAACAAGGTAGCCGTAGGGGAACCTGCGGCTGGATTACCTCCTTTCTAAGGATGACCCAAAAATTTTTCATTGGGTCAATAAAAATTAAGTTAATGTGACCGTCCTCATTTCTCTTCTTATTAATAAAGTGTCTACCTAATGCAGGGCCGGTAGCTCAGTTGGTTAGAGCGCACCCCTGATAAGGGTGAGGTCGGACGTTCGAGTCGTCCTCGGCCCACCATTATTATAAAAGGGGGATTAGCTCAGCTGGGAGAGCGCCTGATTTGCATTCAGGAGGTCAGCGGTTCGATCCCGCTATCCTCCACCAAAATTGACACTTTTAGCTTTTTCACATTGTAAATATAATATCAATATCTATATCCGATTGTTCATAAATTTGAACAATCATATAAAAATTTAATTTCTCACAGAAAAAAATTATTTTCTGTGCATAAATCAAGCGTATAAGGCCGTATGGCGGATGCCTAGGCACTGAAAGGCGATGAAGGACGTGGTATACTGCGATAAGTTTCGGGGAGCCGTATGCAGGCTTTGATCCGAGAATTTCCGAATGGGAAAACCCACCACTTTATGTGGTACTTTAAACTGAATACATAGGTTTAAAGAGCGAACCCGGAGAACTGAAACATCTAAGTAACCGGAGGAAAAGAAATCAATTGAGATTCCGTTAGTAGTGGCGAGCGAAATCGGAACAGGCCAGTAATAATGTTAAGACAATTTAAATAGTTTGGAAAAACTAGCCAAAGAGGGTGATAGCCCCGTAGAAGTAATGCTTAACATTGTTCTTGAGTAGAACGGGACACGAGAAATCTTGTTTGAATATAGGGGGACCACCCTCTAAGCCTAAATACTCTTCAGTGACCGATAGTGAACTAGTACCGTGAGGGAAAGGTGAAAAGAACCCCTATTAGGGGAGTGAAATAGAATCTGAAACCGTATGGCTACAATCAGTCGAAGCTCTTTTTAGAGTGACGGCGTACCTTTTGTATAATGGGTCAGTGACTTAATTTATCCAGCAAGCTTAAGCCGATTAGGTGTAGGCGCAGCGAAAGCGAGTCTTAAATGGGCGTTTAGTTGTATGAATTAGACCCGAAAACGAATGAGCTTACCATGAGCAGGTTGAAAGCAGGGTAACACTTGCCGGAGGACCGAACCAGTTGACGTTGAAAAGTCTTTGGATGACTTGTGGTAAGGGGTGAAAGGCCAACCAAATTCGTAGATAGCTGGTTTTCCGTGAAAACTATTTAGGTAGTGCGTTGAATAAATTTATGTTTGGAGGTAGAGCACTAAACGGGCTAGGGGGGAGAAATCTTTACCAAACCTGATAAAACTCCGAATGCCAGACATATTACTTCAACAGACAGACTGTGGGTGCTAAGGTCCATGGTCGAGAGGGAAAGAGCCCAGACCACCAGATAAGGTCCCCAAATCATGATTAAGTGTGAAAGGATGTGGAGATTCCATAACAGCCGGGAGGTTGGCTTAGAAGCAGCCATCCTTTAAAGATAGCGTAACAGCTCACCGGTCTAATAGAGTTTCTGCGCCGAAGATGTAACGGGGCTAAAATCATGTACCGAATCTGTGGATTTATAATTTCTTCGGAAATTATAAGTGGTAACGGAACGTTCTGTAAGCCTGTGAAGGGATACCCGTGAGGGATCCTGGAGGTATCAGAAGTGCGAATGCTGACATAAGTAACGATTAACAGTGTGAAAAACACTGTCGCCGAAAATTCAAGGGTTCCTGCGCAAGGTTAATCCGCGCAGGGTTAGTCGGTCCCTAAGACGAGGGCGAGAGCCGTAGTCGATGGAAACAAGGTTAATATTCCTTGACTCGATGGAAGTGACGGATTTCGTAAGTTGTTAACTCTTATTGGATTGAGTTAGCCGCGAAGAGGTCCCAGGAAATAGCTCCATCATTAGAACCGTACCCTAAACCGACACAGGTGAATTATTAGAGTATAATTAGGCGCTTGAGAGAATGATGTTGAAGGAACTCGGCAAAATGCTTCCGTAACTTCGGAATAAGGAAGGCCCAATTATAGGCAACTAATATTGGGTGGCACAAGCTAGGGAGAAGCGACTGTTTATCAAAAACACAGCCCTCTGCTAACACGTAAGTGGATGTATAGGGGGTGACGCCTGCCCGGTGCTGGAAGGTTAATGCGGTTGGTGCAAGCTAACTTCTGAAGCCCCAGTAAACGGCGGCCGTAACTATAACGGTCCTAAGGTAGCGAAATTCCTTGACGGGTAAGTTCCGTCCTGCATGAATGGCGTAACGATTTCTCCGCTGTCTCCAACATCAACTCAGTGAAATTGAATTCTCCGTGAAGATGCGGAGTTCCCGTGGTTAGACGGAAAGACCCCGTGCACCTTTACTACAACTTTATATTGGTGTTAGGAATGACATATTTAGCTTAGGAGGGAGACTTTGAAGTTTTGGCGCTAGCCAAGATGGAGTCACCAGTGAAATACCTCTTTTGTTATTCTTGACATCTAACTGCTAGCCGTAATCCGGCAGCAAGACATTGTATGGTGGGTAGTTTGACTGGGGCGGTCGCCTCCCAAAAAGTAACGGAGGCGTGCGAAGGTAGGCTCAGAACGGTCAGAAATCGTTCGTAGAGTGCAATGGCATAAGCCTGCCTGACTGCAAGACTGACAAGTCGAGCAGAGACGAAAGTCGGTCATAGTGATCCGGTGGTTCTGAGTGGAAGGGCCATCGCTCAACGGATAAAAGGTACGCCGGGGATAACAGGCTGATACCCTCCAAGAGTCCATATCGACGAGGGTGTTTGGCACCTCGATGTCGGCTCATCACATCCTGGGGCTGGAGCAGGTCCCAAGGGTTTGGCTGTTCGCCAATTAAAGTGGTACGTGAGCTGGGTTCAGAACGTCGTGAGACAGTTCGGTCCCTATCTGCCATGGGTGTAGAAGAATTGAGAGGATTTGTCCCTAGTACGAGAGGACCGGGATGAACATATCACTGGTGGACCAATTGTGGCGCCAGCCGCAGTGTTGGGTAGCTAAATATGGAAAAGATAACCGCTGAAAGCATCTAAGTGGGAAACTTACCTCAAAACTAGTTCTTCCTATAGAGCCGTAGTAGACCACTACGTTGATAGGCTGGATGTGTAAGCACCGTAAGGTGTGTAGCTGACCAGTACTAATAGCTCAATTGGCTTGATTTATGCACTGAAAAAAATTTTCAGTATCAAGAAAAACACTTTTTTATTAAAAAATATAAATTGATATTAATTTACAAAGAAAAAAGAAAAGCCTGTAAGAAATTACAGGCTTTTTTTTAAATTGCTCGCAGTTGTTAAATACATAAAACAACAACTCTACTGATTGATAAGATTTTATATTAAATCACAAAAAGTGTTTAAATTTATAAAAAAATCTATTTCAGTTCCTGTTTTATAAGCATACATTGAGATTAGAGTTATTAGATAAAAATAGGTATAAGGTTAATTAGTTGAATTAGAAAATTTAAATTTATTTGATCAGTGAAAAAGTTTTACAATATAGGTAAAAAAACTCTATTTAGTATTAATAGAAGTATAACTGGAGAAGGTGTAATTAAAACACTAAAGGTAATTAAAAAAGAATTTCCAAAAATAAAGATTAAAAAAATAAAATCCGGAACCAAGGTTTTTGATTGGATTGTTCCATCTGAATGGAATGTTAGCGATGCGTATGTTTTGGATAAAAATGGTTTAAAAATTATTGATTTTAAAAAAAATAACCTTCATTTACTTGGATACTCGACCCCAGTAAAAAAAACTTTAACAAAAAAGAACTTATTTAAAAAATTACATTTTTTAAAGAATCAACCAAAAGCAATTCCTTATTCTACCTCATATTATAAAAAAAAATGGGGTTTTTGCGTTTCGTATAATGAGTTTAAAAAATTCGATAAAAAATATTCTATAAAGGATAAATTTAAGATCAATATAGATTCAAATTTTAAAGCTAAGGGAAACTTAAATTATGGGGAATTAATTTTAAAAGGTAAATCCAAACAAGAAATTTTAATTTCAACTTATATTTGCCACCCATCTATGGCTAACAACGAACTTTCTGGGCCAATTGTGTCAATGGGATTAATTAATTATTTTAGCAAACAAAAATTAAATAAAACTTTAAGATTTATTTTTATTCCAGAAACAATCGGTTCAATTTCTTATTTAAGTATAAATTTAAATCACTTAAAAAAAAATGTAATAGGAGGATATAATTTATCATGTATCGGTGATGACAGACAACACTCCTGTATGTTTTCTAAATTTGAAAATTCTCCATCTGATGAAGCAATTATTGAATCATACAAAAAACTTAAAATTAAAAAATATAAAATCTATTCTTTTTTAAATAGAGGGTCTGATGAAAGACAATATAATTCCCCAGGTGTTGATTTAAGAATTTCATCTATCTTCAGAACAAAGTACGGTGAATATCCAGAATATCATACCTCAAAAGATAATTTTAATCTCGTGACTTTAAAAGGAATAACTGGAGGCTATACCGTAGCAAAGACGGCAGTCAAAATAATGCTAAATAAAACTTACCCAAAATATAAATTTATATGTGAGCCACAAATGAGTAAAAAAGGTTTGTATCCAACACATTCAACTAAAAATAAAAACAAATCAACATTCAACTATATGAATTTTTTACAATACTCTGATGGTTACCACTCTTTAGAAAAAATTTCTAATTTGATAAAAATAGATTTAAAATCTTTAAAACAAATAAACACGCTTTTGTTAAAAAAAAATTTGATTAGTAATTAAATAAATGGATAAAAATAAAATTATACAGCAATTAACGATCTTAATAACTAAAATTAGACCGATCCATAAAAATCAAAAAAAAAAAATAAATGAATTTAATTATATTGAAGGTGGTCATTTAGACTCTATGGAAATTATTAGATTTAATTTAAGTGTAGAGAAGAAGTTCAAAATAAAGATAACGCCACAAGAAACAACAAAAAAAAAATTTCAAACTTTGGAAGGGTTAGCGACAACTATTCTAAAAAAAATTACTTAGCAAAACTTAATAAGCTTTTTTTATTAATTTTTCCAAGATTTGTTTTAGGAAATTCTTCTAAAAAAATTATTTTATTTGGTAATTGAAAAGTCGATAATTTTTTTAAACATATATTCTTGATATAATTTTCATCTATGTAATTATTTTTTTTTATAAACAGAAAAATATGTGAATAATTCTTAGTCTCTTTACCAATCACTGCAGCTTCATGAATTTTTTTATCATTAAGTAAAATATTTTCTATGTCTTCAGGATAAATTGTTATTCCACTTCTTCTAATAATATTTTTTTTTCTTGATAAAAAATAAAGATAATTATTTTTGTCTAAGAAACCCACATCTCCTGTTTTGAAGTAACCTTTATAATTTGCACCAGTATTTAATTTTTTTGAGTTTAAATAAAATTTAAATTTCCCGGGAGTTTTACATGTTATTTCACCAACTTCATAATTAGGTAGAAATTTATTTTGGTTAGAAAGAATTTTTACACTTATATTTTTCTGATAAGACCGACCAACACTTTTAAAATTTTTCTTATCTTTTAAAAGATTTACACTTGTAATCGTACCAACTTCAGCTGCACCATACATTTCGTAGAGATTAATTCTTTTACTTAAGATTTTATTTTTCACACTATTGAATAGTTTTGATGAAGCTGAAATTAAGCCCTTACTAAGATAAAAATTTTTAAAATAATTTTTCTTTTTTACGATTTCATAAATTTGACTTGCTACAAGGACAGAAAATGAAACTTTATATTTTTTAATTAACTCACAGTAAAGTGGAACATTAAATTTACTCATAACGACACAAGTTGCTCCACTCAACAGTGGAACATATAAGGTCCTCATACCTAAAGAGTGATCTATTGGACTGGTCACAATAAAAGTATCTTCAGACGTAATATTGTAGAGTTTTTTAAAAAGTTTGTATCTTATTATTTTTGTATTTTGAGAAAAAACAATTGGTTTTGGTTTCGCTGTTGATCCTGAACTTAATGTTATTATGAAATTTTTATTTACATCAATTTTATTTCTTAATTTAAATTTTTTTTTATTAGACACAAAAAAATAAGGAAATTTATTTGTTAAATTTGTACTTAAAAAATTTTTAATTTTTAATTTCTTTTTAAAATAATCACAGTATTTACTATGCCCAATTAATCCATCAGATTTTGTTAGTTCTATTATCTCAGTTAAGTGATTATTTGAATAATATGTACCTGTAGGGACTACTGTACAATTTATGTATGACAAGGCAAACAATGACAAAATATGAGATAAGCTATTATCTTCTATAACTACAACTACACTCTTATCTTTAAAATTATTTTTTTTTAAGTTTAAAATTGTCTGTAAAACTAACTTATAAAATTCTTGGTAAGAAATTTTTTTATCATCTAAAATTAAAGCTATTTTACCCGGTGTACGCAAAGCATTATTTCTTAGAATTTTAAAAATACTCATTTATTTTCTTTGAAACATGTTTGTAAGTTTGATCGGCTATTTTCATTTTATATTTTAATATATCTGCTAATTTTTTAAAGCTTAACCAAAGAAACTTAAGCTCTATCTCTTTATTGTTTTTATAAGCATTAAGCATACTCATTGTATGGTTCTTGCTTTTTAGCGTCTGTACTATCCTAGATTTAGGGGATTGAAAAATTTTAATTTTATTAATCTTTAAAATCTTATCTCCTTCTTCTAGTATACTTGAAACTTCATTTATCGCTTTTCTATTTTCTCTAAGCTGTCTGTTATTCTGTTCGTATTTTAGTGCTATTACATTAAAAGCAAAAGAATTCAGTGATTTAATGAATATTTCAGAAAAAATATTCTTTATTCTTGGTGATAGTGTTGTTTTTATTAAATCTTTTCTTAGTTCATTAACTTGGCTCTTTCTCTCTTTGAAAACTTCTTTAATTGGGAACCCTCTCTGAACATGACTAATTATAACCTTGCCTGGTTTTTCAATTTTTCCAGATAACCACATTGTCATACCAACAAGATTTTTTCTTTCTAAATTCTTTAGATATAAATAATATAAATTTTTATCAATCTTTTTTTGAATAGCGACACTTAAACATTTGTGCCACCAAAAAGGTATTGATGTACAAGGTGTAACTATTAACGTTTTTTTATTGATGAAAGGCTCAATATTATGAAATATTTTTTTAAGATTTTGATTAATTTTTGTAGTTATAAAAATATTATTTATTTTGTGTTCTTTTATTTCTTTAAGGTTTTTTATGACAGTGAAATATTTTGAATTATTTAAAGTAATCTTTCTTTTTAGTATTGAGTTATTATAAACTTTTATCTCTAATCCTTTTAATTTAATTATTTTATAGTTTTTATTTCTACATAAAAAAAAGATTTTATGATTTGCTTTTAATAAACATGCCGCAAGAAAAGAGCCAATTGCACCACCACCATATATTAAAGTATTCTGCTTTATTTTCTTGTAGGGACTATTTGCCATTTTTTTCTAATTGATGAAGTGTGAATTTTTTCAAGAGTCTCTACGATGTTCAAATTATTTTTTAAATTTAAAAGAATAGGAATTTGTGGTTTTGTTTTAGTATATAAAAAATAAATTTCATTATATATATTTATAAAAGTATCCAAAAACCCCCCAGGATGACCCGCAGAATAAGTAAATAATTTTTTATTGCTTAGATAACTTGTATTTTTTGAAAGCCTATTAATTAAAGATATATTTCCATTATTATCACAAAATCTAATTTCCTCAGGGTTTTTGTGCGTCCACTGCAAACTTCCCTTCGATCCAAAAATTTTAATTGAAAGTTCATTTCTTTTTCCCGTTGCATTTTTAGAAAACCAAAGTTGTCCTACAAATGTTTTAAATTTTAACCAGGTAAAAACATTATCGATGTAGGATTTTTTTTCATTCTTGACTTCAAAACTGTTAACTTGAATTGGAATTGTTCCAAATAGATAAACTATAATTGACAATAAATGGCTAGCTAAATCTAAATGAATATTAGGTATGGTAAGATCTTTTGTTCTCCATTTCTTCATCTTACTTTTGTTTAAAGTAGAGGCTTGCTGAGGCATCTCTAAAATTAAATTATTTATTTTTCCTATTTTTTTTAATAATGGTTTTATTTCCATAATTGCTGGGTAACCTAGATAGTTATAAGTGCTTACAAAAAAAATTTTCTTTTTTCTTAAAAATTCATAAATTTTTTTGGCACTTTTTAAATTAGCTTCAAAAGGTTTTTCAGAAATTATTCCTATTTTTTTTGATGCTAGTTTGTAATAAATGTTAGATCTTCCATTTGGAGGTGTTAAGACCAAGGCTAAATCTATATTTTTATATTCTGAATCTATTAGATTATCTAAATTATTATAAATTTTATCTTTTGGTAATAAATAAAATTTTAAGTTTTTATTATTTTTACTTTTTTTTTTACTAAAACAACCACAAGTTATTTCAAATTTATTTGAAGCTAACACACTTCTTAAATGTGTTTTTGATATAGTGGAGTCATACCCACCACCTATAATTGCTATTCTAATTTTTTTTTTCGATCTAAATTTTAAATTTTGGTCCATTAACTGTTAGCCATTTATTATTTTTTGTTATTTTTTTTGAAAAATTAAAAAATTGCCTATAATCTATTATATACATCATTGAATTTCCAATTTGTGATTTTTTGTATAATTTTTTTTGTAATGCAATACGACCAATTCTATATCCGTTTGAAATAGTTTCTTTCCGCAATAATCTTGCAAAAAAGACCCAAATAAGTTTCTTTTCATTTTTATTTTTTTTTATATATCCAAAAATTTTCTTATCAAACCTAAAAGGTACTTTGTTGCTCCAATCAAGATAATGTAAAAATGGTATCCAGTTATACCCGAGACCAACACTTAAACACTTCAATTGTTTTAATTTAAGCAATCTTTCGAACACACAATTTCTTCCAAATGAGTTATTAGAAATTTTTAAAAGAATTTTTTTAGCATCTGGCCCATATCCTGCAACTGACATCATTGGATCACAAGATCTAACTACTTTTTTTTGTTTTAAAAAAAAATTTGGAAAATATCCAGTATCAGCCTTAGTTGTTTTTGTGTTGAAATTTTTATTTTTCTTGGTAAATGTATAAGAATAAGTTGGTACAAATATATTGCCTTTTTTCCCAATTATTTCCCTTAAAACATTAAATATCCATCTACTAGATGAAAGCAGGTAGTTTTTACTATTTGTTCTTGGAACTCCAAGTGAACCTAAACTGGTAGTTAAAAATATTGAGTCGCCTTTACAAATGCCAATATCTACAAACTTTTTTTTTAATTCCTTTTGATCGTAATCCGACATGAGTATCTAAATATATATTTTGGTCAAACCAAATCTTAAGAAAATTTTTAATAATTAAATTATTAATCCACACACAATATTGTTTGCATTTCCTCTTAAGTTTAAAACATTTTTATAAATTTCATCATACTGTTGAGCAGCAGCAATGAATATTTTTTTTTCATTATTTTTTAAGATATCAGGAGTCATAATTTTCTTTTCAAAAAATTCTTTTCCTATAAGATTTTTGCTACCATCAACAATTTCATATTTTTTGAGATTTTTAAAAAAAAAAGTCTTAGTTATTAATTGTTTGGCTATATTTCCACACCCATAAATAATTAGATCTTCAAATTTATTT
>CAJQTC010000009.1 GCA_905618885.1 uncultured Pelagibacteraceae bacterium | reverse complement strand
TCTTGAATCAGATATAGCATTACTCATTGAAACTCTCTTGCTCTGTCCTTTGGCCGTTATTGCTTTTGTATATCTTATGAAATTGAATCTTAATATTTTTTCTTTTAATGAAATGAAGCTTTCTTTTTATCTTTTATTTGCAGGTCCTATGACTTTAATACCTCTTTATTTATATACTAAGGGTTTACAACTTGTGGGTATAGGTCCGGCTAGTATGATCTTTTTTGCTACACCAACATCACAATTTTTATTAGGCACACTTGTGTATGGTGAGACTCTTGATGTTCATAAATTGATAAGCTTTATTTTTGTTTGGATAGCGGTATTCATTTATCTTAACGAACTAAGAAAAGAATAAAAAACTATTTAATATATCTAACTTCTTTATTTACTTTTTTAAATTCAAAAGTTTTATTTTTTTTATTAAAAAGAAATACAATTATCATAGGTACAAATGTTGCTAGTACGAAAGACCAAAAAAGTAGTGCCGTAGATATCCATCCTGGAAAGTAATCTACAGGAAAAAAGTTTCCGATTAATATACTTTTTTCAAAGGTTTGATTTGGAAATAATGCCAAGCCAGATATCAAACCAGATATCACTGAATATAAACCTAATTTATTTGAAATATTTTTATTAAACATTCCATAAAAAACAGGAAATACTGCTGAACAGCATAGTAGATCTGCAAATAGAAACATGAAAAGTACGCTGTAACCTTTTGAGGCTACTAAGAAGACAATCGCTGATAGAATTATAACTAAAAAATATGAAACTTGTCTTAAGGCATTTGGGGTTAGCCTCAAAAATTTACCACCATTAATAATAAAAAGACTTGATATAGCATTTATTAATGTGTCCATACTGCTTACAACAAGCGATATAACAAGAATTAATATTGTTATTGTCAGAATAGAATTAGAGCCTGTCATTGGGTTTAAAATTAAGGAAAAGAAAACAGTACTAGGATCTTTGGTGTTACCTGTGACTACTGCTAATATTCCGAAAAAACCTAAAATAAAAAGAAAAGGTAATATTATAAAAAATGCTGACGTAAAACCTATAACTAAATCTTTATTACTTTTTGCTGCATAGACTCTTTGCCAAATGCCTTGATCAAACAGATTTGTAGCAAACACAGCAATAAAGAAAGTTAAGCCAGCTGTATAACCATAGAAATATTTACCGCTAATTAATGTGCCTGCTTTTTCTTTGATTAAATCAATTGAAAAAGAATTGGTTTCTGTAATAAAAATTTGATTCATTGCAATAACCAAAAATATAAAAATTATAACAAATTGAAATTTATCTGTAAAAATAGAAGCTCTCAGGCCACCGTAAAGAGTGTAACCAAGCGTTGTAATTATTATTAATAAAGAGGTTTGCCATAAAGGAATTCCTGAAATTAAATTAGCAATCTTTGCAATCGCTGTAACTTCGGCGCACAAATAAACAAACATATAAAATACGCTTAATGCTAATACTAATTTAAACATTGTTGTTCCAAACCTAACTAAAACAAATTGCGTCAAGCTATTACCTTCAGGCATTAATTTTCTCATTCTCTTCCCGATTATAATAAACGCAATAAAAGGAAGTGCTTGTCCAAAAGCATAACCTATAATAGCTCCAAGTCCGCCCCAGGTTGCTGCCTCTGATGGGCCTATTAAAATCCACAAGCCAAAACAAGATGCTGTTAGAGAGGCAGTTAAAGATTTTCTTCCGATAGATCTATCTGCTGTTAAGTAAGATGAAATCGATATTTTTCCTTTTGAGAAAAAAAAACCTAAAGCCGCAAAAATAGCTGTAGTTGTTACTAGTGTAGTTAATGTTACTGTTTGACTTAAATAAAATGTACTCATTTGTTTCCCTTCGTTGTAATTACACAACAGGTTCGTTGGGTATGTTCTCAGCTGTTAAGCACCCCAGAATCTGATTGTCTTTTTTTTAAATTAATTATTTCTTAAAGTCAATTTTAAATTTTTAACATTGGCAAACTGTCGAATGAAGCTGTGTCAATTTTTGAAAAATGTTCTCTACGCATTTTCCAGCTATTACTGACCCCTGCTTGTGCAATGCTAATAGAATTTCTTCCGTATTTTGTGTTTGTTAAGTCTATTGCTTTCATAAGTGATTTTGATTTTGTTTCTAGTAAGGGGGCCAATAAATTAAATTCCTCTTTTCCAGCATCATTTAAATTGCTTAGTGTTATTCCAGATTTTTGATAAAAATAACCATATTTATATATAGCTATGAGCCCCTCTGTTGCTGCTTTTATTAACTCAATACTGTTATTTGTGGCTATAGGCAGGTCAATAGTGATTGAATTGGAATAATACTCTCTATGTCTATCAAATGGACTGGTTCTAATAGAAATTGTTATTGTTTTAGCCACTTGATCCTCTCCTCTGATTTTTTCTGCAGCAGAAAGACAGTGCGTTGTTATCGACTCTTTTAATTTTTCTATATTTTCAACTTTCTTTCCAAACGATCTAGACACACAACAACTTTTTCTTTTAGGTTCAATTGTTTGCAGTTCAACACAAGGTATGCCCCGTAGCTCCATAACTGTTTTAGCTCCGAGTACATTTGTATTTTTCTTTACCCAAGTATTAGAGATATTTTTTAACTTATAAGCAGTGTCGATATTATTTTTCATATATAGTTTTGAGAGCTGCTTACCTACGCCCCAAATATTTGAAATATCAAATTTTTTAAGTTCCTCGTCTATATCTTTTTCTTTATCTAAAACTATTACACCTGTTTTATTTTTTTTAGCTATATAGTTTGCTACTTTACTTAATGTTTTAGTGTTAGCTATTCCAATGCTAGTTGGTATACCTGTCCATTTTAAAATTTTTTTTCTTATTTCTTTTCCATACTCATTAAGTCTTTGATTTTCAACAAAAGCTAAACTTATGAAAGCTTCATCTATTGAATATATTTCCATCTTATCAGAAAATTCTTTTATCACCTTCATGACTCTTCTGGAAATATCTCCGTATAAAGCATAATTTGAAGAAAAAATTTGAACATCATTTTTCTTTACTAAATCTTTAACTTTAAAATAAGGTTCTCCCATTTTAATACCAATTTTTTTTGCCTCTGTTGATCTTGAGATTACACACCCGTCATTATTAGAGAGTACAACAACTGGTTTATTTATTATTTTAGGATTAAATAGCCTTTCGCAAGAGACATAAAAAGAATTACAATCTATTAATGCAATGTTATTTTTTTTTTTACTGTAGTTTATGTATGACATAAGTTACGACTCCCCAAATTATAACTTCTTGATTTTCACCTAGATTAATTTTATCGATAGTACTTTTTGAACCAGAAGTAAGGTAGCTGACTTCTTTTTCTTTGATAAATGTTTTTACAACTAACTCTTCATTCACATTAGCTATTACTGTTGAAAAACTTTTTGGATTAATGCTTTTGTCTACGATCAACAAATCACCATCGTAGATCCCGACGTCTCTCATTGATCTGCCTTGCACTCTTATTATAAAAGTTGCAGGTGCATTGTTTATTAAGTGAGTATTTAGATCTAAATCATCTTCGATATAATCTGTAGCTGGAGAGGGAAAGCCTGCTCCTACTTTGTGTAGATAAAATGGTATTGTTAGTTTCATAATGTTCTTGTTTTGTTCTTTTATACCTCTTGTAAATAGATAAAGTCAAACTAATAATCAAATGGGTCAAAATGGCGTGAGACATTTAAAAAAAAAAATGCGATTTTACAGAAGTGAAAAAAATACTAATAACATTAACTCTTTTTCTATCTACCCTATCAGCGAACGCTGAAACAAAATTACAAGAAATTATAAAAAATGGAGAGCTTCGCGTTGGTACTACTGGTGATTGGGATCCAATGACAATGAAAGATCCGGCTACAAACAAGTATAAAGGATTTGATATTGATGTAATGAATGAATTGGCAAAAGATATGGGTGTTAAGGTTAGATATGTCCCCACTGATTGGAAAACAATTGTCTCAGGAATTACCGCTAAAAGATATGACATTTCAACAAGTGTAACTAAAACTCCTAAAAGAGCTGAAGTAGCAGGTTTTACAGATACTTATTACAAGTACGGAACTGTACCACTAGTTCTGAAAAAAAATTTAAAAAAATATTCAACGTGGGATTCTTTGAACAATAAAAAAGTCACAATAGCTACTACTCTTGGAACGTCTCAAGAAGAAAAAGCTAAAGAGTTTTTTCCTAAATCAAAACTAAAATCAGTTGAAGCTCCCGCAAGAGACTTTCAAGAAGTTCTTTCTGGAAGAGCAGATGGAAACATAACAAGTTCAACAGAAGCTAATAAATTAGTCATTACCTATCCTCAGTTAGCAATAGTTCCTGACGGAGAAAGAAATCCAGCTTTCTTAGCCATGATGGTTGGTAAAAAAGATACAGTTTGGAATGACTATGTTAATAAATGGATTAAAGACAAAAAAGCTTCAGGTTTTTTTGAAACTTTATTAACTAAGTACAATCTTAAAAGCTTATAATTTAAGTTTAAATAACTTCAATTAACAAATAGAATTGATCAGTGAAGTTTATAAAATATCTCGTCTTTTTTTTAATTTTCCACGGATGCAGTTCAGACTATGACTGGGGTTGGAACACCTTAAGTCCCAGCAATATAGATGGTTTAACCAATCTTAAATTTTTAATAAGCGGATTTACAATTACAATTTATATATCTGTTATTTCAATCATTCTATCAATGTTACTTGGCTTAATAGTTGCGTTGCCATCATTGGCAAAAAGTAAATTTTTAACTTATTTTAATATATTTTATGTTGAAATAGTGAGAGCTGTTCCATTGTTGGTTTTAATTTTGTGGATTTATTATGGTTTGCCCATAATGCTAGGCATTAGTTTTTCGCCATTTGTTTCTGGTATAGTAGCGTTAACGATAAGCGAAAGCGCTTTTCAGGCAGAAATATTTAGAGCAGGAATTAATTCTATATCAAAAGGACAACACGAAGTTGCTGCTTCACTTGGTATGAACTTTTGGAAAAAAATGAGGTTAGTTATCATGCCTCAAGCAATAAAAACTGTATTACCGGCACTAGCAAATCAATTTGTTTATGTGCTTAAAATGTCTTCTTTAGTCTCTATTATTGGTATCGGCGACCTTACAAGAAAAGCAAATGAACTAGTAGTGACTACTTATCGTCCACTAGAAATATATACTATTTTAATTCTTGAATATCTTGTGTTGATTTTGATTGTTTCTTATTTCGTTAGAAAGTTAGAAAATAGATTAAAATACAAATAATCTTTTAAAACTCATTCTTAATTTTTTTCTTAGAAAAAAAGGCATATAAACTAAAACAACTAGTCCCATAAGCCAATTTGTTGTCATTATAGTATAAAAAATGTCTTGATATTCACCTTCTCTAATATTGATCACGTACCATAAGGATAAAAATGGAATTGCCGTTAATCTAAGAATACTTAGATAAAGACTATAAATTGGTTTTTTAAGAGCTTGAAATACTGCGGTAGTAATAAAAAAAATAGGATATATCGGTCCTATTAAAGCTGCAACTTTCAGATAAATAGCTCCACTCATGATAGCTTCAGAATTATTTGTAAACTGAGATACAAAGAATTCTGCACCAAAAAATAAAATTATGCCTGCTACAACCATAAAAGATGATCCAAATAAAAGAGCTTTAAAATACAATTCTTTTATACGTGAAAATTGTTTTGCACCAAAATTTTGCCCTCCAATTGAAAGGACGGCAGTATTTAGACCAATGACTGGTAATAAAAAAACTTGCTCAACTCTTAATCCAGCACCATAGCCTGCCGTTGCAAGATCACCAAATTGACCTATGAAATATAAAATATTAAAGATGCCAACCCCTATAAACAACATACTAAACATTATAGGTAGTGCTTGAGAAAATAATTCTTTCAGCATATCTGGCTTAGGAATAAAACATTCTATGTATAAGTATTTTTTTAATTTACAGGCGTTAACTTTGTAGATTAAATAAAGTGTTCCTATTGATTGTGCAATCACTGTAGCTATAGCAAGACCAGCAATTCCAAACGCGGGAATAATACTGTATCCCCAAATAAATAAAGGGTTTAAAAATATATTTAAAAAGAAACTAAAAATTAAAACATTTCTATAACTTTTCGTATCACCCTGTGCGTTTAAAGCTCCATTTAGAGAAATTTGGATCATTACAATAAAAGTACCGTAAAAAATAATATCTAAATATTCTCTTGTTAAGGCAATACTTGTTGTGTCAGAGCCCATTACACTTAAAAGAAAATTAGAAGCATTTAGACCGAAAAGAGTGACGATGATGGACATTACAACTGCAAAAATTACAGATTGTGCGACAAACATTGAAGCCTTAGTAATTTTTTTTTCACCTATTAAATTGCCAATAGTTGCGTTTGTAGCAGCACCAATACCAACGCCGACAGCTATTATTACAAAATATATTGGAAATGATTTTGCAATTGCTCCTATGGCTTCTGCAGATATTCTACCGGCAAACCAAGTATCTACCAGATTATAAAAAGTTTGAAACAGTGACCCTACACTAGCTGGTATAGTAACTTTTCTCAGTAACAACCAAATAGAGTCTTTTGTTAAATTCATAGATTGAAGTTTTAAAATTAGCTGAACTCTTTTTTGAATATATGCGATTTTCCTTGTTGTTTAGCAAGGCTTATTTGTTTCTGCCTCATTCTAAATCTTTCTTTTTGGTCTCTGGTAAGTTTATCATGGCAATTTAAACAGGACACACCCACTTCATACTTTTTAGATTTTGTATCTAATAATGATACAGGTGTTCTACAACCGCCACACATTAAATGCGTTCCTTGTTTTAACTTATGTTTTAAAGAAATTCTATTATCAAAAACATAGCACTCACCTTTCCATAAACTTTTTTCTTTTTTTATTTTTTCTAAATAACCAAGTATTCCACCCTTAAGTTGATAAACATTTTTAAATCCATTATTTTTTAGATAGACAGAAGCTTTCTCGCAACGAATTCCTCCAGTACAAAACATTGCTACTGGTTGACTTTTTTTTACTTTATTTAAGTATTTTGGAAAATCTCTAAAGTTGTTAACGTTGGGATTAGAGGACCCCCTAAAAGTACCAACTTTATATTCAAAAGGTTTTCTAGTATCAATTAATAGAGTGGTTTTTTTTTCAATCAATTCATTCCATTTATTTGGTTCTATATAAATACTTTTTTTCTTACTTTGTTTATTTAAATTTAATCCAAATGGAACAACTTCTTTTTTAATTTTAACTTTAGCTTTGTGAAAAGGTTGAAACTTACTTGATGATTTATTTTTACTATCAAAGGTTTTAAGATTAAATTGTTTTAAAATTTTTTTTTCAACAAGAATGATGGCATTTTTTTTTCCAGATATAGTGCCATTAATTCCTTCTTTAGCAATAATCAGGAAACCTCTCACCTCGTTTTTTACCATGAATAATTGAAGGTCTTGTTTGTGTTTTTTTAGCTTTGTAATATTTGTAAACTTATAAAAACCAAATATATTAAACATTACAATTTTCTACAGACTGTGAAACCATCGCCAAGTGGAATTATAACTTGGTTTGTTTTTTTGTCCTTTTTAACATGCTCATTAAATTCTCGTATTATATTTGTGTATTTTTTGCTGTTGTTTTTATCAGCTACTTCTCCGTGCCATAAAACATTATCAATAATAATTAATCCATTTTTTTTAATTAATTCAAGTGTGCTATCATAATATTTTTTGTAGTTATCTTTATCAGCATCGATAAAAACTATATCAAAATAATTAATTTTTTTTTTTAATTCTTTAATACTTTCTAAGGCTGGTTTTATTATAGTTTGAATTTTTTTTTCTTGTTTGGCCTTCTTAAAAAATTCTGTCGCAATTTTATTAGTTTCGGTGTTTTTATCTAATGCAATAAGCTTACCGTCATCTGGTAGTGCCAAAGCCATTGACAGAGCACTTAAGCCGGTAAAAGTACCCACTTCTAGTATTTTTTTTGAATTTGAAACTTTAATTATTAACTCTAAAAAATGGCACTGAGATACTGCAATCTGCATTCTTTTAATATCCCCTAAACTTTCATTATAAGAAATTATTTCTTTTTGGACGGGATGTAAAGGCTGGCTAAATTTTTCTATATATTGTTCTAGTAAGTTAGTTATTTCTAAATTTTTTCCCATGATTATCTAAACAGGTTTCTGTTTTTCCCACATCTCAAAGTATTTACCTTTTTTTTGCATTAAAGTACCGTGATTACCTTCTTCAATAATACCACCTTTATCAAGTACAATAATATTGTCCGCATTAGCAGCTGTAGACAAACGGTGTGCAATTACTAAAGTTGTTTTATTTTTTGATACATTCTCTAAATTTTTTTGTATTTCTTTTTCAGTGCTTGTATCTAAAGCAGAAGTTGCCTCATCAAAAAAAAATATCTTTGGATTTTTTAAAATTGTTCTAGCGATAGCCACTCTTTGTTTTTCTCCTCCAGATAATTTCAATCCTCTTTCTCCTACTATAGTTTCATAGCCATCAGGTAGAATTGAAATAAAATTATGAATGTCTGCATTTTTAGCAGCACTAACGACTTCTTCTTTAGTAGCACCAGTGTTACCGTAGGCAATGTTATAGTAAATTGTATCGTTAAATAAAACTGTGTCTTGTGGCACTACACCTATTATCTTTCTTAAAGATTCCTGTGAAATTTTATTTATATTTGTTTCATTTATGTAGATGTTACCGTCTTT
The DNA here is from genome assembly GCA_905618885.1 of uncultured Pelagibacteraceae bacterium. Lineage (GTDB taxonomy): Bacteria > Pseudomonadota > Alphaproteobacteria > Pelagibacterales > Pelagibacteraceae > Pelagilacustribacter. Next base: position 47,855 of record CAJQTC010000009.1, on the reverse strand, counting down.
TGGGCTGTAAAACTTAAACAGTAATCTACTTATTGTTGATTTACCGGCGCCAGTTGGACCTACAATAGCAACTTTTTTTCCATTTGGTACGGTAAATGAAATATTTTTTATAATTGTTCTTCTTACGTCGTAATCAAAACTCACATTTTTAAATCTGATCTCTGTGAGATTGTTTGCAGGTAGGTCTTCTAAGTTCAATTGGGATGTTGCAGGAACTTCAAGTAAACTAAACATGTTTTCCATGTCAGTTAATGCTTGTCTAATTTCTCTATAAACAGAACCTAGCCAGTTTAATGGCTGATATAGTTGCAACATATAAGCATTAATTACAACAAAGCCTCCAACATCAATATCTCCATTTTTAATGCCGTACGCGGACATCACGAGCATGATCGTAATACCAAACATTATAATAAAAGTTTGAGCTATATTTAGTAATGACAATGAGTGCCTGTTCTGATTAGCAGCTAACTCATATTCTCCTAAAGATTTATCAAGTCTATTAGATTCAAAAGATTCATTGTTGAAATATTTTACTGTTTCAAAGTTCAATAAACTATCAATCATTTTAGTACTTACGTCGTTATCAGCTTTGTTCATTCTTTTTCTGAATACATTTCTCCATTCTGTTATTTGAAAGGTCAGGTAAGAATAAAAACCAATAGTTGCCAATGTAATTACAGCGTACCAAGGTCCATATAAATAAAATAAAATACCAGAAACCAAAAAAACTTCAAAAAAAGTAGGCAAGATATTGAACAATACATATCTTAAAAGAAAATCTATTCCCTTAGTTCCTCTATCTATATATTTAGCTAAACCTCCAGTTTGTCTGTTTAAATGAAATTGAAGAGAGAGATTGTGCAAATGTTTAAACATAGTTAGTGATATTTGTCTGATAGAATGTTGAGATACTTTTGAAAATAATGCGTCTCTGATCTCGACAAAGGTAAAGGCTATAATTCTCGCTACCCCATAGCTAACTATTAAAGCGACAGGAACTAACATGTATAAATTAATACCCGCACTTAATTCGGTTAATGAATTAACAGCTCGACCCAAAAATAAAGGTGTAGTTACACTTGCTATTTTAGCTAGAACTAAAGCTACAACAGCAAAACTAACTCTTATTTTTAAATCAGTTCTTTCTTTTGGCCACAAGTATGGCAGTAATAATTTAAAAGTTTTAATATATTTCTTATCTTCCATGGTTAATTATAGCTAAATATAAACTACTTATTATGAGCGAATTGAACCTAACAGTTAAATTTTTGTTAATTATTTAAGTTTATTCTTAAGTATATCGTTGACTAACTGTGGGTTTGCAGTGCCACCTGAAACTTTCATTGCTTGACCAACAAAAAAACCGAATAACTTGTCCTTACCTGATTTATATTGAGATACCTTATCTTTATTTTCTTCTAAAATTTTATCAATTAATGCCTCAAGTTCTTTAGGATCACTTTTTTGTTTTAATCCTTTTTCTTCAATTATTTTAACAGGATTAGCACCAGTATCTTTCATAACCTCAAATACTTCTTTTGCTGCTCTACCAGAGATTAGTCCTGACGATATAGAGTTTATAAGACTAACCATTTCTTTAGCTTTGATTGGAGATTCTGATATTGATATATTTTTTTCATTTAAAGATGCAAATAAGTCTCCAATTATCCAGTTAGTTGCCAGTTTCTTATCTGCAGTTTTAATTACTTCTTCAAAAAATGCCGCAACTTCTTTTTCAGAAACTAAAACGTTTGCCTCGTAAGTACTTAAAGAATAGTCTTTTATAAAACGTTCCTTTTTTTGATCTGGAAGTTCTGGCAAATTTTTTTTAATTTTTTCAATTAAATTTTTATCTAAATTCAAAGGTAGTAAGTCTGGGTCCGGAAAATATCTATAGTCATGAGCATCTTCTTTGGATCTCATAGATCTAGTTTCATTTTTTTTAGTATCAAATAACCTTGTTTCTTGAACAATAGATTCGCCTGACTCTATGAGTTCCACTTGTCTTCTAGCCTCATGGTCAATGGCCATTTGCATAAACTTAATAGAATTTACGTTTTTTATCTCACATCTAGTTCCTAATTTTTTGTCTCCTTCTTTTCTTACCGAAACATTTACATCAGCTCTTAAAGAGCCTTCTTGCATGTTGCCGTCGCATGTACCTAAATACCTCATAATTGATCTAAGTTTTTTTACATAAGCATTGACTTCATCTGGCGATCTTAAGTCTGGCTTACTAACAATTTCCATTAACGCAATACCTGATCTATTAAGATCTACAAAAGTATTACTGGGGTCAAGATCGTGAATGCTTTTTCCTGCGTCTTGCTCTAAGTGCAATCTTTCAATGCCAATATTTTTTGTGCCAGTCTTTAAATCTAATGTTATTTCTCCCTCACCAACAATTGGGTTTTTAAATTGAGATATTTGATACCCTTGAGGTAAATCAGCGTAAAAATAATTCTTTCGATCAAAAACAGAATAAGAATTAATTTGAGCATTAATTCCAAGTCCTGTCTTAACTGCTTGTTCTATACAGTATTCATTGATTACAGGTAACATTCCAGGAAATGCAGAATCTACTAAACTTACTTGTGTATTTGGATCGCCTCCGAAAGTAGTTGATGAACCTGAAAATAACTTTGATTTAGAAGATACTTGAGCGTGAACTTCTAAGCCAATCACTACTTCCCACTTACCTTGAATACCGTCGATTAAGTATTTTGATTTATCTTCACTCATTAATTATTTTTCCCACCATTTAATAATTTTTTGTTTAAAATTACTTTTGCTTTCCATAGAAAAAGCTAAATTTAATAAAGTTTGTTCTCCAAGAGTTTTACCAATCAATTGTAGGCCTAGAGGAAGATTGTTTTTGTCATGGCCTATAGGTACTGACATTGCGGGTATTCCAGCTAAGTTTGCAGGAACTGTAAAAATATCATTTAAATACATTGATATAGGATCATCTTTTTTTTCTCCAATCTTAAAAGCAGCGCTTGGTGTAGATGGAGTCAATATTGCATCAACTTTAGTAAATGCATTATCAAAATCATTTTTTATCAACTGTCTTACTTTTTGTGCTTTAATATAATAGGCGTCATAGTAACCAGAAGACAAAACATAAGTTCCAATTAAAATTCTTCTTTTAACTTCGTCTCCAAAACCTTCGGACCTAGTATTTTCGTACATTTCTATAAGATTAGAACCTTTAGACGATCTAAAACCATATTTTACTCCATCGTATCGAGCTAAATTTGAAGAGGCCTCTGCGGGAGCAACTATATAATAAGTTGGTAATGCATATTCAGTATGTGGTAATGAAATATCAATTATTTCCGCACCTTCTTCCTTGAGTATTTTTTTACCTTTCTCCCAAAGTTCCTCGATTTCATTTGGCATTCCACTGACTCTATATTCTTTTGGTATACCAATTTTTAAACCTTTAATATCTTTAGTTAGTTTTTTTGAATAATTTTCTTTTTTTTTATTTATTGAAGTTGAATCTTTTAAATCAAAACCTGACATTGCCTGAAGCATTAAAGCACAGTCTGAAACTGTTTTTGTCATTGGCCCCGCTTGATCTAGAGAAGAAGCAAAAGCAACGATACCCCATCTTGAACAAAGACCATACGTTGGTTTTAAGCCAACAGTTCCTGTGAATGATGCTGGCTGTCTAATTGAACCACCGGTATCAGTTCCAATTGTGGCTGGTGTAAAGTCTGCAGCTAAAGCACTAGCAGAGCCTCCAGAAGAGCCTCCAGGAACTGTATTTTCTTTTACAGGGTTTATTACATTGCCAAAAAAACTTGTTTCATTAGAAGATCCCATTGCATATTCATCACAATTCAATTTTCCTAAAAGAAAAGCACCTTCTGACCAAAGATTAGATGTTACAGTAGATTCGTAGCTAGGAACAAAGTTTTCAAGCATTTTACTTCCTGCTGTAGTTCTAATTCCATTTGTACAAAATAAGTCTTTTACAGCTAAAGGTACACCGGGTAATAATAATTCATAGTTTGGATTTGCGTCAAAATTTTTTGATTTTGTTAGAGCATTATCAAAAGATTCTGTAATGAATGAATTAAGTTTTTTTCCTTTTTTTATATTGTTAATGTAAGAATTAGTTACTTCTTCAGATTTAATTTCTTTTTTTTTAATTAAATCAACTATCTCAGTTAAACTTTTATTGGTTATATCTGGCATCTATTCTATTACTTTAGGTACAATAAAAAATTCTTCATTTTTATTCGGTGAATTTTCTAAAATTTTATCTCTAATTCCTCCATCTGTAACTTCGTCTTCTCTGGTTCTTAAGCTTTGGTCTAGAATTGAAGTTAAAGGATTAACCTTACCTGTGTTAGTTTTGCTCAATTTTTCAATAAAATTAAATATGTTGGATAAATCTTTAGATAAACTCTCTATTTTATTTTCGTCTAAAGATATTCTTGCAAGTTTAGCTGTGTGTTTAATTTTGTCTTTATCTATGGACATTTGTGATCTATGTTAATTTTAGGAAATTATTATCACAACTTATAACATAATCATGCTTGATATTGAAGAATTTGGAAAAAAAATTGATAAAAAATCAAGATTATTAGGAATTGACCCTGGTAAAAAACGTGTAGGTATAGCCATATCTGATGAAAATAAAATTATAGCAACACCTTACACAACTATAATTAAAAATAATTTTTCTGACTTCTTGATACAAATAAATAAAATTATTTCTGATAATGATATTAAAGGTATAATAATTGGTAACCCGATAAATATGGATGGTTCCACAAGTCAATCTTCTCAATCAGCTAAAGATCTGGCAATAAACTTATCAAAAAACACTAACATACCTATCGCTATGTGGGATGAAAGACTTTCTAGTAGAGGTGCTTTTAACCTGTCTAATGATTTAAACACTAATACGAGCAAAAAAATAAGTAAACTAGATGAAAACTCAGCAGCTTTTATTCTTCAAGGTGCGTTGGACTTCTTAAAGAGATAAATTACTTGATCTAATACCACAAAAGGCCTATAGAGTTGTTTTTAATGGCAGTGCAAAAAAATACTTCAGCTATTAAAAGCCAACCCAAACATCTTTTAGGTATTCAAAATTTATCAATTCAAGAAGCCAAAAAGATTCTTGAAGAAGCAAAAGCTTTTATTTCCTTAAATAGAAGTCCATCAAAAAAACTAGACACTTTAAGAGGTAAAACTCAAATTAATTTATTCTTTGAGCCTTCAACAAGAACCCAAAGTTCTTTTGATCTAGCCGGTAAAAGACTGGGTGCAGATGTAATGACTATGAATGTTGGAAACTCAGCTCTTAAAAAAGGTGAAACTTTAATAGATACCGCAATGACTTTAAATGCAATGCATCCGGACATAATTGTTATAAGACACCAAGACTCAGGTGCGCCTAATTTACTTTCTCAAAAAGTTAATTGTGCAGTTATTAACGCTGGTGACGGGAGAAGAGAACATCCTACTCAAGCACTGCTAGATGCTTTAACTATTATTAACCGAAAAAAAACAATTGAAGGATTAAAGATTGCGATTTGTGGTGACATACTTCATTCACGCGTCGCTAGGTCAAATATTTATTTAATGAATATGTTAGGTGCGGAAGTAAATGTTATTGGCCCAAAAACTTTAATGCCTAAATCTATTGAAAGACTTGGTGTTAAAAGTTTTACTGATATGAAAAAGGGTTTGGACAAATGTGATATTGTAATGATGTTAAGGTTGCAGAATGAAAGAATGCAAGGTTCATTTTTACCTTCTAAAAGAGAATATTATGAGTTTTTTGGACTTACACCAGAAAAATTAAAGTTTGCTAGTAAAGATGCTTTAATTATGCATCCCGGACCAATGAATAGAGGAGTTGAAATAGACACTAAACTTGCGGATGACATAAATGTAAGTCTTGTTAAGGAACAGGTAGAACTAGGTGTGGCAGTAAGAATGGCATGCTTAAAAATTTATTGTAAATAAAATGAAAGAAAAAATTTTAATTAACGCACGTATTATAGATCCATCACAAAAAATGGATGAAAAAGGATCGGTCATTATTGATGACAAGGGAAAAATTAAAATGATAGGTAATAATGTTACAAAATCTGACGCAGCGTCCTCAGCAGAGGTTATAGATTTAAAAAATCATATTGTAATACCAGGAGTTGTTGATATGAAAGCATTTGTTGGAGAACCAGGCTACGAATATAAAGAGAATTTTAGAACATTGAGTCAGGCAGCTTTAGCTGGTGGCGTAACATCTGTTGTTACTATGCCAAATACCAAACCAATTATTGACAATGTTTCTATGGTTGATTTTATAATTAGAAGAGGAAGAGATAAAGCATCAATCAACTTGTATCCCTGTGCGTCGTTAACTAGAGATATAGGTGGGAAAGAAATGTCTGAATTTGGTTTGCTCTCCAAAAAAGGGATTATTGGATTCACCGACGTAATTAAAACAGTCCAAAACACAGAGACTATGGCAAAAATAATGGACTACGCTTCAGACATAGGTGTTTTAATCATGCAGCATGTAGAGGATTACGAACTTTCAAAAAATGGATGCATAAATAACGGTGAGGTTTCAACAAGATTAGGACTAGAAGGAATTTCATATATAGCTGAAAAAATAATCATCGAAAGAGACCTGTCCTTATTAAGTGAATTTTCTTGTAGGTACCATATAAACCAAATCTCCTCAAAAGATTCTCTAGATGTCATTAAGAGAAATAAAGAAAAAGGATTAAAATTTAGTGTTGGTGTATCTATTAATAATCTTTCACTAAATGAAAATGACATTGGTGATTTTAAAACTTTTTTAAAACTTTCTCCTCCGCTTAGACTTGAAGATGACAGAACTTCATTGGTAAGTGGAATTAAATCAGGATTGATTGATGTAATAGTATCAGACCATACACCAGAGGATGAAGAAGGAAAAAGACTACCTTTCGCCCAAGCTGCTACAGGTGCCATAGGAATTGAAACTCTTTTACCCCTAGCCCTAGAAATGCACCATAACGAGTCTCTTGATCTAACAAAAATAATTGAGACTTTAACTATAAATCCCGCAAAAATTTTAAAAATAAATAAAGGAACATTAAAAAAAGGATCAGATGCAGATATCTGTGTCTTTGATTTAGATAAACCATGGGTAGTTAATGGAGACGACTTAAAGTCTAAATCTAAAAATACAGCCATCGAAGGTAGAAAGCTGCAAGGAAAAGTTTATATGACTTTCTTAAATGGTGATCTGGTATTTAAATCATAGTGAATTTAGAAATATTATATACGGTTACTTATTCTTATTTTTTAGGATCAATACCATTTGGCTTAGTACTTACAAAAATTTTTTTAAACAAAGATCTTAGAGATATTGGATCAGGAAACATAGGAGCTACAAACGCACTTAGAACAGGTAAAAAATCTTTAAGCGCTACTACTTTGTTCTTAGATGGACTTAAAGCCTATGTCTCTATTGCTATAACTTTTATATATTTTCCAGATTATATTTATTTATCTGCTCTTTTATGTGTTCTTGGACATGTATTTCCAGTCTGGTTAAAATTTAAAGGAGGAAAAGGAATAGCAGTTTTTCTTGGTGTTCTTTTTGCCTTATCAATTAAATTAGCGATTATTTTTATAGTTTGTTGGTGTTTAATTTTGTACACAACAAAGTATTCATCTGTTTCTTCTCTGCTTTCCACAGGAGCAATTTTTTTATACTCAATTTATTTAAAAAACTCTCTTGAAAGTATATTTTTTTTCATAATTTTTATAACCGTTATTTATACGCACAGAATAAATATAGTCCGACTTAAAAATAAAACTGAAAATAAAATCACTCTTTAGAGGACTTTTTTCATTCAATTACACTAGCGTTTGACAAAACTCTTTAGATTTGTAAATAAATGCAGGAATGAATTTGGTTATAGTTGAGAGCCCTGCAAAAGCAAAGACTATCAATAAATATCTAGGGAAAGATTATTTAGTTTTAGCAAGTTATGGGCACATAAGAGATCTGCCATCAAAAAATGGGTCGGTAGATCCTGATAATAATTTTAAAATGTTGTGGGAAATTGGCTCTTTTTCAAAAAAATATTTAAAGGAAATTACTGATGCCGCAGAGGAATCTGATAAAATTATATTAGCTACTGACCCTGATCGTGAGGGAGAGGCAATAGCCTGGCATGTTAAAGAGTATCTTGTCTCTAAAAAAATTTTAAAAGACAAAGTTTTAGAGCGTGTAGTATTTAACGAAATAACAAAAAATGCTATTTTAAAAGCAATAGATAATCCTAGACAAATAGAAATTCCTTTAGTTGAAGCTTATTTAGCAAGAAGAGCTTTAGATTATCTTGTTGGTTTTAATATCTCACCTATTTTATGGACTAAACTTCCGGGCTCTAAATCTGCTGGTAGAGTTCAGTCTGTTTCTTTGAAGTTAATTACAGAAAGGGAACATGAGATAGAGTTGTTTAATCCAGAAGAATATTGGTCTGTCACTTCAGATTTTACGAATACAAATAATAAAAATATTTTTTCTAAGTTAAGTCTTTTTAAAGGAAAAAAGATTGAACGTTTTACATTTAAAAATAAAATAGAGATCGATAAAGCATTAGATATAATTAACAAATCAAAGTTTAAGATAGAAGATATCAACTCAAAGGTTCACAAAAGAAATCCTTTAGCTCCTTTTACAACTTCTACTCTTCAGCAGACGGCTTCTAGTAAGTTTGGATTTGGAGCGTCAAGAACGATGCAAATTGCACAAAGACTTTACCAGGGTGTTGATATTGAGGGAGAAACTACTGGGCTTATTACTTACATGAGAACTGATGGAACTCAAATATCTAAAGAAGCAATTGTGGATTTTAGAAACTTAATTGAAAAAAATTTTGGTAAAGAATATCTTCCATCAAGTGACAACACATACGAAGGTAAAAAAGCTAAAAATGCACAAGAAGCACATGAAGCGATTAGGCCTACTGAGATAACAAGAAAGCCAAGCGATATAAAAAAATATGTTAATGTAGATCAGCTAAAACTTTATGAACTCATTTGGAGTAGAGCGCTATCATCACAAATGAATCCTGCAGAATTCTATAGAAACAATATAATAATTTCTTCAGAAGACAAACAAATTAATTTTAGAGCCAATGGATCAGTTGTTAAATTTGATGGTTTTTTAAAAGTTTATGAATCACTAGAAACAGATGATGATATTAAAAATATTCTACCTGAATGCAAAGTTGGAGAAGATGTAAATATTCTTAAATTGATAGACGAACAACACTTTACTGAACCACCACCGAGGTACTCCGAAGCAAGTTTGGTAAAGAAAATGGAAGAGCTTGGTATAGGAAGACCGTCTACATACGCTAGTATTATTTCAGTCTTATCTACCAGGAATTATGTTGAACAAATAAATAAAAGATTTCATCCTACGGATAGAGGAAAGTTAATATCAGCCTTCTTGGAAAAATTATTCACAAAATATGTTGATTATAATTTTACGGCTGAATTAGAAAATCAATTAGATGAAATTACTAGTGGTAAAATTAAATGGACTAAAGTTTTAGAAGATTTTTGGAAAGACTTTTACGCTAACATCATTAGTGTCAAAGAAAAAAGGACTCGAGAAGTTTTAGACTTATTAAATGATAGTCTGGGTAATTTAATTTTTGATAAAAATAATCAAGATGAAATAGACAGAAAATGTAAACTTTGTGACAGTGGAATATTGAGCTTAAAAAATAGTTTTCGAGGTGGTGCATTTATTGGTTGTTCTAATTATCCCGAGTGTAAATTTACAAGACCACTTTCCAAAACAAAAGCTGCTGCTAAACACAATTTAGCTGAACCTAAATTTATTGGACAAAATGAAGAAGGCATGGATATTTATCTGAAAAATGGAAGATTTGGTCCTTATCTACAATATGAAAAAGAAATTGAGATTGAAGAAGAAAGCTCACAAAAAACAAAGAAGAAAAAGAAGAAGAAAAAAATTAAAGAAGACAGCAATATGAGAAACGTTTCTATACCTAAAGGTATCGAAATAGACAATCTAGATTTAACTCAAGCGAAATTTTTGTGTTCTCTACCAAAAGTCCTAGGTAAAAATCCTGAATCTGGACAAGATATAACTTTAAACTCTGGAAGATTTGGCCCATATTTAAAGTGTGAAAATAAATCAGCTAGGATAGAAAATGTTGAGGAAATTTTTTCCATAGGTTTAAACCGAGCAATAACACTTATAGCTGAAGCAAAACCTGGTAGAATATCTGCGTCGATAATAAAGGACTTAGGTGAACACCCCGAAGATAAAAAACCAGTTAGAATTATGAAAGGACAGTTTGGTCCTTACATAAAGTATAAATCACTTAACGCTACTGTACCTGAGGAAAAAGATCCAAATGAAATCAATATGGAAGAAGCTTTAATTTTGATAGAAAAAAGAAGAGAATATGATAAAACTAAGAAAAATAAATTTAAAAAAGGAAAAAAAAAATGAAATCAATTATATTATTATTAACATTTGTATCATTGAGCTTTAACATTACAGTTTATGCTAATGAAGTAAAATGCAAATTTTATGACGTGCTATGTAAGGGAAAAAAAATTGCCATTGAAACAAAAGAATATCAAAAAAAAGAATTTAAAAAAGCAGCTCAAAGAAATAAGATTAAATAAAAAAATTAGTCCGTAATAAAAATTAATAGAATGAATTAATGTCTATAGAAAAAAAAATAAAAGAATTAAATATAGAGCTACCTGTGCCTAAGGAACCTGTAGGTGCTTATGTTGCTAGCAAAATAGTTGGAAATTTACTTTTTATTTCAGGACAATTATCAATTGATGAAAAAGGTGTTCTAATCAAGGGCAAACTTGGAGAAACTCTTACGACTGACGAGGGATATAGTGCCGCAAAAAGATGTGCATTAAGTATTGTTTCTCACGCAAAATTTGCTTGTAAAAATGATCTCGAAAAAATAAAATCTTGTGTAAAATTAACAGGGTACGTTAACTCAACAAGTAATTATACAGAGCAGCCAAAAGTTATTAATGGGGCTTCAGAACTAATTTCTTCAATCTTCGGAGATAATGGAATGCATGCAAGAGCAGCTGTGAGCACAAATAGTCTTCCACTAGGTGTAGCAGTTGAAGTGGACGCTATATTTGAGATTATCAAATAACTTACCTGCCAATTGAAAAATAATTAATTTTTTTTCTCTTCATTTCTTTAGGCAGATAAAGATTTCTTAGATCATACAATATAAATTTTTTATTTTTAACAATTTTGTTAAAGTCTAGAGATTTAAATTCATCCCATTCAGTGTGTAAGATAATAAGGTCAGCATTTTTACATGCTAAATTAATTTGATTATAGAATTTACAATTTTTTAATTTAACAAATTCGTATTTCGCACCGGTAGGATCGTAATATGTAATATTTGCACCTTTTTTATGAAAATAAGGAATCATTCCGAGACTTGGTGAATCCCGCATGTCGTCTGTATTTGGCTTAAATGTTACACCAAGAAAAACTATATTCTTATTTTTAATATTTTTTCCAATAATGGTGTGTACTTTATCTAGAAGTAGCTTTTTTCTTTTTTCATTTGATTTGATTACAGATTTAACTAAAGAGAGATCAACTTTTTCTTTATCAGCAATTGAAATTAATCCCTTTGTGTCTTTAGGAAAGCATGATCCACCGTAAGCAGGTCCAGCTCTTAAAAATCTACTTCCAATTCTAACATCACTACCCATACCCAGCGAAATATCTTCTATATTAATCCCAGTTTTTTCACACAGATTTGCAATCTCATTGATAAAAGTAATTTTTGTCGCAAGAAATGCGTTAGATGCGTACTTAATTAGTTCGGCTCCACGTCTATTGGTGCTAAAATATTTAGCACCTTTGTTGATCAAGGGTAGGTATAAGCTTTTAATCGTTTTAAATGATTTATTTTCATTTGAACCAACAATTATTCTATCTGGATATCTAAAATCTCTTATAGCTTCACCTTCTCTTAAAAATTCAGGATTAGAAATAACTATAAATTTTTTTTTATTTTTTAAGATTTTTTCAATTTGATCTCCCGTACCTATAGGAACAGTTGACTTGGTAACAATAATTTTTTTTTTTTTTGCAAATTTAGATATCTCTTTAGCTGCTTTAAAAACATAGCTCAAATCAACAGAAAGAGAATTTTTTTTACTTGGAGTTCCTACACATATGAATATGATATCAGATTTATTTAAAGCATATGAAATATTTGAGGTAAAAAAAAGTCTTTTAGATCTATGATTTTTTTTTATTAATTCGTTTAAACCTGGTTCATAAATTGAAGATTTACCAGAGTTCAGTTTATTAATTACCTCTTCATTTTTATCAACGCAATAAACTGTATGTCCAATGTCAGCAAAACAGGTTCCACTTACGAGGCCAACATACCCTGTTCCAATCATACATAATCTCATCGTTTATTTTCCTTTAGTATTTCAGCTCCAGAATTAATATAGCCACTCAAGGTTCCACAATCTAAATACTTACCTTTAAATATATTTCCATAAAAATTTTCTCCGTCATAAATTAAATCCTTAATTGCATCCGTTATATGTATTTCACCGCCTTGACCTGGCTTTAGTTTTTTTAGCTTCTTCATAATAGTTTTTGGTAAAATATATCGACCAATAATGGCATAATTAGATGGAGTGTTTTGAATACTGGGTTTTTCAACAACATCTCTAATCTTAAAATAGTTTTTATTTTTTTTTTTAAAAGATAGTATTCCCCATCTAGAAACAGTTTTTTTATCAACTTTTTTGGTTGCAATAATAGAGCCTCTAGTTTTGTTGTGCAGCGAGATCATTTCTTTGGTACAATTTTTTTTTATAATAAGGTCATCTGGAAAAAGCATTAAAAAATGAGATGATTTAATATAATTTTTACACTGAAGAATTGCATCACCTGTGCCTTTAGGATTGTTTTGATAAACAAATTTAATCATTTTTTGATATTTTTTTAGTTTTTGAAACGTATCATTTATTCTTTTGTCTTTTTTTTTAGTTAGTATAGTTTTATAAAATTGATCATTGAAAAAATATTTTTTGATGCTCTCTTTTTTTTTGGATATAATAAATATGAATTCTTTAATACCCGCATCTATACACTCATCTAGTATGTACTCTAAATTTGGTCTACCATTTATAGGTAAAAGTTCTTTTGGGGTGATGCTAGATAAAGGTAAAAGTCTTGTGCCCAATCCTGCTAATGGTATTATCGCCTGTCTTAACATACGTTTCTTTTACTTTTAAAATACAATTTTTACAAATGAAAATATTTAAAAACAGACATAGTTTAATAAAAGAAATATCTAAAAAAAAAGACATATCCTTTGTGCCAACTATGGGATCAATACACAGGGGTCATTTAAGTTTAATAGATAAAGCTAAAAAGGAATCGTCAAATATTTTAGTTTCAATATACGTTAATCCTAAGCAGTTTAGCTCAATTGCAGATTTTAAAAAATACCCAAGAAATTTAATTAAAGATATCAAATTATTAAAAAAGAAGAAGATTAGATATCTTTACCTTCCAAATAAAAAGGATATTTTTTCACTTAAGGTAAAAATACCTATTTATTTAGATAAATTTTCCCAGAAACTTTGTGGTAGGTTTAGACCTGGCCACTTCAAAGGTGTCGTTGATGTTGTTAATAGATTCTTAGAAATCATTAAGCCTAAATCAATATATTTAGGCATAAAAGATTTTCAACAATTAATATTAATTAAGTCTCATATTAAAAAAAATAAGATTAAAACTGAAGTTGTATCCTGTCCTGTAATACGAGAGAGGACTGGAATTGCTCTATCATCAAGAAATATAAGACTAAATAAAAATCAACTAAAAATTGCAGAAGAAATTTATAAATTTTTAAAGCTTAATAAAAAAAAAATATTTATCAAAAATTTAAATAATAAAAAACTAGATATTTTTAATAAAATAAAAAAATTTGGTGTGAAAAAAATTGATTATTTAGAATGTTTAAACATAAGCACTCTTAAGAAACCTCAGCACATAAATGAAAAATTTAATTTATTTATCGCTTACTATATTGATAAAGTAAGATTAATTGATAATCTATAGAAAGACTAATGAACCAATACCTAAAAAAGATAAAAAACCAATTACATCAGTAACAGTAGTCACAAAAACACTAGACGCTAAAGCTGGATCAATATTCATTTTTTTTAAAGTCACCGGAATTAAAATTCCAAATAGTCCTGCCACAATCATATTTAACACCATAGAAGCAGCTATAATTATAGAAAGATCTATTTGCTTAAACCATAGTTGGACTATAACAGCTGTTATAATTGCAAAAATAATTCCATTTAACACACCTATAAAAAATTCCTTAGTAATTATTTTATTTATATTGCTGCTTGATAATTCCTTAGTTGCAATTGCTCTAATTGTAACAGCTAACGTTTGCATTCCTGCATTACCACCCATAGAGGCTACAATTGGCATTAGAAAAGCTAAGGCAACAACTTTTTCAATCTCTGCACCAAAAATACTAATCACCCACGATGCCAACAATGCTGTAGCTAGATTAACTAACAACCAATTAAATCTTCTTTTAGTTTTTACAAACACTGTGTCTGTAATTTCTTCGTTCCCTACCCCTGCCAGTCTTAAAACGTCTTCTTCAGCCTCTTCCTGAACAACTGTAACAACATCATCTGCTGTAATCATTCCTACTAATTTATTATTTTTATTTACAACACCAGCAGATACTAGATTATAATTTTCAAAAGTGTGACCTACTTCCTCTTTGTCCATGTTAACAGATATAAGAACAGGCATTTCTCTCATTATTGAATTCATTTTAGAATCCCTGGGCATTCTTAAGACTTTTGAAGAAGGGACAGTGCCTATAGGTTTAAAATCATTGTCAATAATAAATATTTCTAAAAATTCTTCTGGTAAGTCTTTGCTCTCTCTTAAATAATCTATCGTTTGTCCTACAGTCCAGTCACTTGGTATAGCAGCAAATTCACGCTGCATTATACGTGCAGCAGAATCTTCTGGATAGCTTAAACCTTCTTCTAAAAGAAATCTATCTTTAGGAGGTAGCTTATTTAAAATTAAATTTTTTTTTTTTAAATCAAGATTTTCAAGAATCGAAACAGCGTCATCAGACTGCAATCTTTTAATTATATTTGAAACTGAATCTATTGAGAGTAATTGTAAGACTTCTCCTTGGATAGATTCGTTTAATTCAATAAAAATTTCAGGAGCAATATATAGTGAATCTATTTCAATTAATTTTACACGTGTTTCGTGCGATAAGTTTTCTATTAGATTTGCGGTATCTGAAGGATGAAGATCTTTTAATGTCTGACTGATAAACTGGTGGTCATTATTATTGATTTTATCATTAAAAACTGTAATAAAATTTTTATTAAAATCGAAGTTTACTTTTTTATTTCCTGTCGATTTTATAAGACTCATAAAAATTCCTTTTACATTATTTGTGAGACTATTAGTTGATCTAGTGATAAAATTCAATTTAAAATGACTTTAGAAGTTAAGATAAGTAAAAAATTAATACCTTATAAATCTGCGTATAAATTTCTAAAAAAGCGAGTAGATTCACTTAAAAAGCAAAAAGGTAAAGACTTACTGTGGATATTGGAACACCCATTAACTTTTACAGGTGGTATTCGGTCGGAAAAAAATGAAATATTAGATAAAAGAATAAAAATTATTGAAACTAATAGAGGTGGAAAAATAACCCTTCATAATCCTGGACAAAAAATAGTTTATTTTGTTTTAAATTTAAACAACAAAAAAAAAGATGTTAAAAATTTAGTTAAAAATGTTGAAACAAGTATTGTTGAGTTTCTTAAAATTTACAAAATTAAAAGTTATACAGACAAGGAAAATGTAGGAGTTTGGGTTAAAGGAAAAAAAATTGCAGCAATTGGAATAAGAGTATCTCAATGGATTGCATACCACGGGTGTTCAATAAATATTAATAATAATTTAAAACCTTACAAGAAAATAATTCCATGTGGTCTAAATAACAATAAAGTTACTTCGGTAGAAAAAGAGAGTAAAAAAAAATTATTGAATATAGATATAACCTTAAAAAAAATTTTTATAAAAAATTTAAAAAATATTTAGGTCTTTTTTTATAAGAAAATCTTTGAATTCTTTATTGAAGTCTGCAGAAAAATTATATTTAACATTATTAATCATAAATTTTATTTCATATGCGTGTAACATTAAATTATTACTTTTTATAAAATCCTTGCCTCTTTTGACATAATATTTATCGTCACCAATTATGGAATTACCTATATTATATAATTGTTTTCTTAGTTGATGTTTTCTTCCTGTTATTGGTCTTAGTTCTAACAAGGAATATTCAGAACCACTTTTCAAAATTTTAACATAAGAAATTGCTTTTTGAACTATTCTTCTTTCTTTTTCATATAGAACTAAATCATCTTCCAAAACTTTTATATTACTAGAAACTTCACCATAAACTACAGCTATATAAGTTTTGTGAATTTTTCTTATACGAAATAAAGATGTAAATAATTGAGCATATTCTCTGTTCTTAGCAACTATTAAAATACCAGAAGTTTCTTTGTCTAGTCTATGAACGATAAAAGGTTTTGAGTCTTCAAAATATTTTGTTTTTCTTAAAGTGTCGACTATGTTTTTAAAAGATTTTGTTCCAGATTGTACGGCAATTCCTGCGGGTTTATTTATGACTATAAAATTTTCATTATTTTCTATAATAAAATCATCATACTTATCTCGCTCACTTGGTGAGGGTATATATTGTGTAATTATGTTTTTTTCTGTTTTTTTAATCTTATCAATATTAAAAATCTCTATGACATCATTTTCTTTTACGCGATAAGAACTTTTAGTTTTTTTACCATTAACTTTTGCCAGGTTTTTTCTAATAATTTTTTCTATTAAGCCTTGAGGGATATCTAATACTTTGTTTTTAAACCATCGATCAAAACGTGTATTATTAAAATCTTTTTCTACCTCAAACTTTTTAAACATTGTAGAGATATCTTATGAAAATTATTTGGATGCTGCAACTGGCGTTAGTTCTTTTTCTTTAGTTTCAACTTTTTTTGGCTTATCAATTTTTTTTGCTTCTAAATTTCTGTCTACAAGTTCAATAATTGCCATAGGTGCGTCATCTCCATATCTGAAACCCGCTTTTAGTACTCTTGAATATCCTCCCTGTCTTTTTTGATACCTGGAAGAAAGTATGTCAAAAACTTTAACTACTGAACTCTTGTCTTGTAATTTTGAGAACAATCTTTTTTTATTGCTTAAATTATTTTTTTTTCCAATAGTGATAACTTTATCTATTAAAGGCTTGAGCTCTTTGGCTTTAGGTAGAGTTGTAGTTATTTGTTCGTACTTAATTAACGAATTAAGCATATTTTGAAATAGAGCCTTTCTATGCTCTGCAGTTCTATTTAACTTTCTATGTCCTAATCCGTGTCTCATTATTTAATAATTGTTTTCTTCCAATTTTTTGGACATTTCAGCAATATTATCTGGTGGCCAATTTGGTATTTCCATGCCTAAATATAATGACATTGTGCTTAAAACTTCTTTAATTTCATTTAAAGATTTTCTACCAAAGTTGGGAGTTCTTAACATTTCAGGTTCAGTTTTTTGAACTAGATCACCTATGTAAATTATATTGTCATTTTTCAAGCAATTCATAGACCTAACTGAAAGTTCTAATTCCTCCACTCTTTTTAATAAATTCTTATTAAACTCAGGTTCGGTAGATACAGTTTCTTTAATAACCTCTTTTGGATCATCAAAATTAACAAACATTGATAGCTGATCTTGGAATATTCTTGCTGCATATGCAATAGCATCTTCAGCATTTACAGTACCGTTTGTTTCTATATTCATTAATAATTTGTCATAATCTAAAACACTACCAGCTCTTGTGTTTTCAACGGTATATGAAACTTTTTTTACTGGACTAAACAATGAATCTACAGCGATTAATCCTAATGGGCTATCTTCGCCTTTGTTTTTTGTAGAGGGTACATAACCTTTTCCTGTGTTAACTATTAGTTCCATGTGAAAATTAGTTTTTTCATCTAAATTACAGATAAGTTGTTCGGGGTTTAAAATCTCTATTTCTGAAGGCAATGTTATATCTTTAGCTTTTACTTCTTTTGGGCCTTTGACATCTAATATAATTTTTTTTGGAGAATTTACCGAAGACTTAATTGCTAAACTTTTTACATTTAAAACTATATCTGTAACGTCTTCTCTTACACCTTTTATTGACGAAAATTCATGTAACACTCCGTCGATTTGAATTGCTGTAACGGCAGCACCTTGTACAGAAGAAAGTAAAATTCTTCTCAGTGCATTTCCTAATGTTTGACCAAAACCTCTCTCTAAAGGTTCAGCGACAACTGAAGCTGAGGATTTGTCCTCATTGCTATTAATTACTAATTTGTTTGGTTTGATTAACGCTTTCCAATTACTATCTATAATATTACTTGATGTTTGCATTATACTCTCCTTCTTTTAGGTGGCCTTGTACCATTATGTGGCATAGGTGTTGTGTCTTTAATTGATGTGATTTTAAAACCTTTTGATTGAAATGCTCTTAAAGCAGTTTCTCTGCCAGAACCTGGACCTTTTACTTCTACGGATAAAGTTCTTACACCTTGTTCGTATGCTTTTCCTCCAGCATCGTCTGCAGCGACTTGGGCAGCGTATGGAGTTGATTTCCTTGATCCTTTAAAACCTTTAGCGCCTGCAGAAGACCAGGAAATAACATTTCCACTTTCATCGGCTATTGAGATAATTGTATTATTAAAAGTTGAATAAACGTAAGCTATTCCTGAGGTTATATTTCTTTTAGTTTTTTTTTTTTTTTTAAAAGTAGAAATTTTTTCAACAACTTTATCTTTTTTTACTGATTCTGTCTTTAAAGGCTTAGTTTCTTTTTTATCTTCAATTTTTTTATTCATATTTTAACTGCTATTTTTGAGGAGTAAGTTTTTTTCCTGCTATTGCTATTGCCTTACCTTTTCTGGTACGTGCATTGCTGTGAGTCCTTTGTCCTCTGACTGGTAATTTTTTTTTATGTCTAGTACCTCGATAGGTTACTAAATCTACTAATCGTTTAATATTTAATGATACCTCTCTACGTAAATCACCCTCAACTTTATGATTTGTATTTACATATTCTGTAATTTTTAAGACCTGATCTTCGGTTAGACTATTTACTCTAGCGTCTTGAGGAATTTCAAGTTTATTACAAATATTTTTTGAACTGTGTAAGCCTATTCCATGTATATAAGTTAATCCAATGCTTACAATTTTGTTCGGAGGAATGTTAATTCCGGCTATTCGGGCCATAATTTATTGAGTATAATGTTTTTAAAAAGTGTATTTATATTGCGTTATTTTGCAAAGTCAACCCTCTATAACGCTCAAATAATCGTTTATTTTGCTGTAAATACTCTCAATATCAATTTCTCCATTTACATCTTTTACTAGATTCATTTTTTTATAGAAATCTAGAACTGGCTCAGTTGAATTTTCGTAAGTTTCAAATCTTTTTATGGCAACGTCAACATTGTCATCATCTCTTTTTTGTAAAAACTCTTTTTTACAACATTTTTCGTTATCTTTAGGCGGGTTAAAAAATTCATTAAAAGTTTTTCCACATTTAGAACAAATAACTCTACCGGTAATTCTTTTTTTAATAACATTTAAAGAAACTTTTAATCTTATAACAATATCAATTCTTTGATCGTATTTAAGAAGAAGTTTATTTAAGTTTTCAGCCTGAGGTAAATTCCTTGGATAACCATCAAAAATAATCTTGTTTTTATATGTTTGATTTGAAACAATATTTTCAATTAAGCTATTTATGATATCATCTGAAACTAAAGAACCAGAATTAACTATTGAAGTTATTTTTAATCCTAGGGAGGTTTCTTTATTTATTTCTTCTCTTAGTAGGTCGCCAGTAGATAATTTAAAAAGATTAAATTTTTTTACTATAAATTCAGATTGAGTTCCTTTTCCTGCTCCAGGCGGGCCAAATATAATAATATTCATCTTAGGTTTATTTATTTGCCAAATTTAGTTTTTTTAATCAAAGATTCGTACTGTGAGCTCATCAATCTAGTTTGTACTTGTGTTACTGTATCCATAGCTACAACAACAACAATTAGAATTGAAGTGCCACCTAAATAAAACGGTATTGGATATTTTGAGATTAAAAATTCAGGAAGCAAACAAACAAAAGTTAAATATGTTGCACCTATTGTTGTCAGTCTGTTTAAAATAATTTCAATATATTCAGCTGATCTTTCTCCTGGTCTAATGCCAGGAATATATCCTCCATATTTTCTTAAATTTTCAGCAGTTTCTGCTGGATTGAAAACTATAGATGTGTAAAAAAAAGAGAAAAAAATAATTCCAGATGCGTAAAGCAACATGTAAAGTGGTTGACCCTGTGTAAACATTGAAGAAATACTTAAAAAAGTATCTGAATCAGAAAAACCAAAGTTAGTTAACGTCACTGGTAGTAGCAATAAAGCAGATGCAAAGATTGCAGGTATAACCCCAGCTGTATTTATTTTAAGTGGTAAATGAGAAGACTCACCTCCGTATACTTTATTTCCCATTTGTCGCTTTGGATAGTTAATTAATATTTTTCGA
This sequence comes from uncultured Pelagibacteraceae bacterium, assembly GCA_905618885.1. Lineage (GTDB taxonomy): Bacteria > Pseudomonadota > Alphaproteobacteria > Pelagibacterales > Pelagibacteraceae > Pelagilacustribacter. The sequence goes on along the minus strand of CAJQTC010000009.1, from coordinate 27,073 downwards.
ACCGCTCTTTCAAAAAAAACTATAAAAAGCACTGTAAAAATTACTAATATAAAAATAATTACAATTAATGTTGCTGAGAGTGCACCAGTACGTCCTAATTCAAAAGTAGAAGCGAGGGCTCTTGGTATTTCAGCGACAATTCCTGAAAAAATTATCAGAGAAATTCCGTTACCAACACCTCTTAACGTAATCTGTTCACCAAGCCACATTAAAAAAGTAGTACCAGCTACTAATGAGATGGTTGTTGTTAATCTAAAAGACATACCTGGATCTAGAACTAAGGAACCCGCATTTTCTAAGCCTACAGATACACCATATCCTTGGAGACATGCTATAAAGACAGTTCCGTATCTTGTTAATTGTGTAATTTTCTTTCTTCCTATTTCACCTTGTGCTTTTAAATTTTTAAAATAATCAGAAACACCGGTTAAAAGTTGAATTATAATTGAGGCAGATATATATGGCATGATACCTAATGCAAAAATAGCCATACGTGTTACAGCTCCTCCTGAAAAAACATTAAACATTCCAAGTAAACCTTTTTGGTTGCTACTCATTACTTGTGTTAATGCCTGTGGATCAATGCCAGCTAAAGGAACATAGGTTCCTAATCTATAAACAATTAAAAGGCCTATAGTAAAAAAAATTCTACTTTTTAAATCGTTTGCTTTTGCAAAAGCACCTTGATTTAAATTTTCATTAGACATTATGATTTGGGTTTTTTAAGGATTTCAACAGAACTACTGTCTTTACTTTTTTTAGGTTCAGTTTTTTTTTTAACAAATTTTTTTAGAATATTAAGACTTCCTCCAGCTTTCTCTATTTTAGCTTGAGCTTGCTTAGAAGCAAAATTTGCTGTTATGTTTGTTTTATTTTTAATCTCACCATCTCCTAATATTTTAAGTTTTATATATTTTTTATTAATAATTTTTTTAGTTTGCAGAAGTTTAAGATCAATAGGTGCACTAAGATCAATTCTTTTATTGTCATGGAATTTTTGTAAGTACGAAAGGTTTATAATCGCGATATTATCTGGAGCAAGAGACTTAAAACCTCTTTTAGGCAATCTCCTGTAGAGTGGTGTTTGTCCACCTTCGAAGGCCTTAATAGCTACACCTGATCTTGATTTTTGCCCTTTTATACCTCTACCACCAGTTTTACCTTTACCCGAGCCGATACCACGACCAGGTCTAATTTTTTTACTATTAGTTTTTACTAAGTTATTTAATTTCATTTTACGTTCTCTCTCTTAGAAACTATTTCAGATATTTTTTTTCCTCTCATGGCAGACAAAAGTTTCGGGGAAGCTTGTGAAAGTAAAGCATCGATAGAGGCTTTTACTACATTGTGTGGATTCGCAGATCCAACAGATTTTGCAACAATGTCTTGTATGCCAAGAACATCACACACTGCTCTAATTGGACCGCCCGCAATAATTCCAGTACCAACGGGGGCAGATCTTAATATGACTTTTCCTGATCCATTTTTTCCTTTTACATCGTGATGCAATGTTCTTCCGTCTTTTAGAGGAATTTTTATTAAATTTCTTATTGCGTCTTGAGTAGCTTTTTTAATAGCATTAGGTACTTGTTTTGACTTTCCAGAACCTACCCCTATTGAGCCTTTTTCATTTCCAACAACTACTAGTGCGGCAAATCCAAATCTTCTGCCACCTTTAACAACTTTAGTAATTCTGTTAATTGCTACCAATCTTTCTTTATATTCACTTACTCTTTTTTGCCATTCTGCCATTTAAAACTCCAATCCATTCTTTCTTAATGAATCTGCAAACAATTTTATACGCCCGTGATACTTGTAGGATCCACGATCAAAATAAACTTTGGTAATTTTTTTTTCTGCAGCTCTTTTTGCTAGAATTTCTCCTAACAAAGTAGAAGTTTCACTTTTCTTTTTTTTGTTAGCTTTAATCTCTTTTTCAATTGATGATGCTGAAACAAGTGTTTTTTTCTCTTTGTCATCTATAATTTGAGCAGAAATATTTTTTAAAGATTTAAAGACAGATACCCTGAATCTGTTTACAGACACACTTTTTAATTTTTTTCTATTTCTAAGAACTCTTTTTTTTTTATTATTTAATTTTTTCATACTATTTCTTCTTCCCTTCTTTTCTAAGAACGAACTGGCCTCTTTCCTTAATGCCTTTACCTTTGTAAGGCTCTACTGGCTTGAGTGTCTTAATATCGGATGCAACTTTCGAAACTAATTCTTTATCAACACCTGTAATAGTGATTATAATTTGTTTTTCTACTGTTATTTTTACTTCTTTTGGAATTTTAAAATTAATATCATGACTAAAGCCAAGTTGAAGATTTAATATTTCCCCTTTCAAATTCGCCCTGAAACCTACTCCTGTAATGTCTAAAATTTTAGTATGACCAGTAGAAACCCCAAGAACAGCATTATTAATTAAACTTCTGTAAGTTCCCCACATAACAGAAGTTTTTGTATCAAGATCTTTCGCTAGAGGCTTAATGTTAAATTCATTTTTTTCATTCATTTTCATTGAAAATATTTTATCATTTATAGACAAGGTTTTTGAACCTTTTGGACCGCTTATAGTTACAATACCATTATCAGATTTAACTGACGAATCTTTTGGCACTAGTATATTTTTTTTTCCAATTTTAGACATTAAAATACTCTACAAATAATCTCTCCGCCGATATTATTTTTTTTTGCATCGATATCAGACATTATTCCTCTGTTTGTTGATATAATCGCTAAACCTAAACCGTTTTGAATTCTAGGTATGCTTGTTGCGCTTGAATAAACTCTTCTACCTGGTTTAGACACTCTTTTGATTTCTCTAATTACTGGTGTACCCTCATAATATTTTAAATCTACTGTCAAAGAGACTTTGTTGTTATCTTTTTTTTCAACATGGTAACTAGCAATAAAACCTTCACTTTTTAGAACTTCTAAAATCTTTAGTCTGAATTTTGATGATGGCATTTCTACTTTAGGTAATAGTCTTAATTGACCATTCCTAATTCTTGTAAACATATCTCCTATTGGATCCATTAAAGTCATATTTTTATCCTTACCAGCTTGATTTAGTCATGCCTGGAATTTTTCCAGAAGAAGCCATTTCTCTTAATGCTATTCTTGACATTTTTAATTTACGATAAACACCATGTGGTCTTCCGGTAATTTCACATCGGTTAACTACTCTTATTTTTGAAGAGTTTCGTGGAAGTTTGCTTAATTTTAGTTGTGCTTCAAATCTATCTGATAAGGGCAATTGCTTATTTTTTATAATTTTTTTCAATTCAGTTCTTTTTTTTAAAAATTTAGCCGTAAGCTTAATTCTTTTAAGGTTTTTTTGTATCGCGCTTATTTTAGCCATATTTAGTTATTTTTCTTTATGTTGGTTAATGGAAAATTAAGTTCTTTTAGTAATTCGAAAGTGGCTTCTTTAGATTTGCTACTGCAAACTAGAGTAATGTCCATCCCTCTAATTTTATCTACTTTGTCAAAGTTTACCTCGGGAAAAATAATGTGTTCTTTTATTCCAAAGCTATAATTACCAAATTTATCAATAGCATTTTCATTTAGTCCTCTAAAGTCCTTAATTCTAGGAAGAGCTATATTTATAAGTCTATCTATAAATTCATACATTTTTGTTGATCTCAAAGTAACTTTAACACCAGCCGCAAAACCTTTTCTTGTTTTAAAATTAGCAATGGACTTTCTAAATTTTGTTACAATAGCTTTTTGTCCTGCAATTAAGGTGATGTCATCCTGGCAAGATTTAACTTTTTTTGCATCAGTTGCATCCTCACCTAGGCCAACGTTCAGTACTACTTTAAGAACTTTTGGAGCTTGATGCTTGTTTGTATAGTTTAATTTTGCCATTAACTTTGGTAAAATTTCTTTATCATAAATATTTTTTAATCTAGGTATCATTTGTTTATTTTTTTGTTATTTCTTTTTTTGTATCTAAGTTTTTAATATTTGAGAAATGAATAAAGCTTTCTTTTGAAATAATTCCACCTTTATTTTCTTTAGTTGGTTTTTGATGTTTTTTTACAAGGTTAATAGCTTTAACTTTTATCATGGTTAATTTTCGGTTAATTTCAATAACTTCACCCGTTTTCCCTTTGTCTTTACCAGTGATAATTTTAACCTGATTTCCCATTTTAATTTTCATATTTAAATTACCTCCGGTGCTAAAGATATGATTTTAGTATGACCTGCTGCCCTTAGTTCTCTTGTAACCGGACCAAATATTCTTGTTCCCATTGGCTCTCCTTTTTCATCGGTCAAAACGACTGCGTTATGATCAAATTGTATTTTCGATCCATCGTCTCTAAAAATTTCTTTTCTAGTTCTAACTACCACAGCTCTATGTACAGTTCCTTTTTTAACTTTTCCTTTAGGTATGGCATCTTTGACTGTTATTACAATTAAATCTCCGACACCGGCATATCTTCTCTTTGATCCACCAAGTACTTTTATACATTCCACTCTTTTAGCTCCTGTGTTGTCGGCTACCAAACATTCTGTATGATTTTGTATCATTTTTTCATTACCTCCCAAGTTTTTTTCTTAGAAATAGGAGCGCATTCAGTAATTTCAACAACGTCACCTTCTTTAAATTTATTGCTCTCATCATGTGCGTGGTATTTTTTAGTTCTTGAAATAACTTTACCATAAAATGGGTGTTGAAATTTTCTTACAACTTGAACAACAATAGTTTTATCACTTTTTGAACTAACAACTTTACCTTTTAATATTCTTTTACTCATTTAGAAGCCTTTGCATTTATTGTTGTGTATAATCTTGCTATACTTTTTTTAATTTCACTATATTGAGCTGGATTCTCAACTTGTCCATTTATTTTTTTAAACCTAATGTTAAATAAATCTTTTTTTAACATCAGGATTTTTTTAATAGCTTGTTCACTAGTTAATTTTTTGTCTTCTTTTTTATCTTTAGCCATTTTTATCTTTTAATAAATTTAGTTTTAATTGGTAGTTTTGCAGATGCTTTATATAAAGCTATTTTAGCCACTTCCTCTGTTACGCCGTCTACTTCAAATATAATTCTACCTGGTTTAACTCTACATGCATAATATTCAACATTACCTTTTCCTTTACCCATTCTAACTTCAGTTGGTTTCTTAGAGACAGGTATGTTAGGAAATATTCTTGTCCAAACTCTTCCAGTTCTTTTCATGTATCTGGTAAGTGCAACTCTAGCTGCTTCTATCTGTTTTCCAATAATTCTATCTGGTTCAAGCGCTTTCAATCCATAAGCTCCATAGTTTAGAACCGCAGCTCGCGTTGCTTTTCCATTGATCCTACCTTTAAAGGCTTTTCTAAATTTTGTTCTAACTGGTTGTAACATTTTTGTTTTTCACTCTTTCTTTTTTTTCTTTATCAACGTCTTTTTCAAATAATTGGCCTTTATAAATCCAAACTTTTATTCCTATAATTCCGTAGGTTGTTAGGGCTTCTGCAGTTCCATAATCAATGTTAGCCCTTAGTGTGTGTGAAGGTATACTTCCATCTCTTTCCCATTCTGTTCTAGCAATCTCATTTCCTGCTAATCTACCACTTACCATTACTTTAATTCCTAACGCGCCAAGTCTAGTAGCTGATTGCATTCCTCTTTTAATTGCTCTTCTGTATGCAATTCTTTTTACTAGTTGTGTAGCTATATTTTCAGCAACCAAGTAAGAGTTTAGTTCCGGTTTTTTAATCTCTTTAATATTTATTGTTACTTCACTATCTTTAGAGATTTTAAGCACATTGGTTTTAATTTTTTCAATATCAGCACCTTTTTTTCCAATTACAAAGCCAGGTCTTGATGTGTGAATTGATACAACCATTTTCTTTCCAGATCTTTCGATAATTATATCGGAAACACCTGAGTTTAATATATTTTTTTGAATATATTTCCGAATTTTGAAGTCTTCTATTAAATATTTTCCAAAATCTTTTTTTTTAGCAAACCAAATAGAGTCCCAGCCTCTGTTAACTCCTAGTCTAAAAGCGATTGGATTAATTTTTTGTCCCATAGTTATTTTTTAGCCTCTTTTATAATTTCTTTTATAGGTTCTTTTATAGTCTTTTTCTTAATTTCTTTTTTAGTTTCTTTTTTTTCTCCTAAGACAATTGTAATTCTTGCGTAAGGTTTTTTTATAGCACTTGCTCTTCCTTTTGCCCGTGGTCTAAATCTTTTCATAACTATTGATTTGCCTACATATGCTTCTTTAACGTAAAGACTGTCAATGTCATATTGATAATTATTTTCTGCATTAGCTATTGCAGATTGAACTGTTTTTCTCACATCGTGCGCTATTCTTTTTCTTGTAAATTCTAGGTCTCTAATCGCAACGTCCGCTTTTTTTCCTTTTATGAAATCAAGGATTAAAGCAATTTTACGCGTACTTGATCTTACGTTTTTATTTACTGCTGTTACTGATATGTTATTTTTTTCCAACTGCGCCTCCTGGTTTAGCTGCCGATGCAGGAGCTGCTTTTTTGTCTGCAGGTGTGTGGCCTCTAAACGTTCTAGTAGCCGCAAACTCTCCTAGCTTGTGGCCAACCATTTCTTCAGAAATTGTTATAGGGATAAATGATTTACCGTTATGTATTAGAAAGCTGTGACCAACAAAATCTGGAATTACTGTCGAATTTCTTGACCAAGTTTTAATAGGTCTCTTTGGTTCTCCAGATTTAATTTTGTCAATTTTTTTTAACAAGCTTGGGTGTACAAATGGTCCTTTCCAAACAGATCTAGCCATAATTATTTCCTTTTCTTTCTTCTTGAAATTATCATTTTATCACTTCTTTGAGGTCTTCTAGTTTTTAAGCCTTTAGCAGATTGGCCCCAAGGAGAAACAGGGTTTCTTCCACCTGATGTTTTTCCTTCTCCACCACCGTGCGGGTGATCTACTGGGTTCATTACAACACCTCTTGATTGAGGTCTTTGACCTTTCCATCTGGTCCTACCAGCTTTACCAACTTTAATATTTTTTTGATCTGGATTAGAAACAGACCCAAGTGTAGCCATACATTTACTACTAACTTTTCTAGTTTCACCAGAACCCAGTCTTATAATTGCATGATCTCCGTCGAAACCAGTTAAGGTTGCAGATGACCCTGCTGATCTAGCCATTTTACCACCTGAATTAGGCACTAACTCTATGTTGTGTACTGCGCTACCTTGTGGAATATCTATTAACTCTAAGCAATTTCCAACTTTAATTTCAACATTTTTTCCTGACTCTATAGTGTCTCCAATTTCCAGCTTTTGAGGACAAATGATATATTTCATATCCTTATCTGCGTATTTAATTAAAGCAATGTAACTAGTTCTATTTGGATCATATTCAATTCTCTCCACTACACCTTTAATATTTTTTTTGGATCTATGAAAATCTATAATTCTATATTTATGTTTATGTGCTCCACCTCTATGTCGTGAAGTAATTCTTCCCATGTTATTTCTTGCCCCAGTTGAATGCTGACCAACAGTAAGTGGTTTGTAAGAGTCACCTTTCCAAAGTTGGCTTTTGTCAACAAGAACTGTGCCACGGGTTGATTTCGTATAAGGTTTAAATGTTTTTAATGCCATAATTAAATTCCTGTTGTTAAGTCAATACTTTGACCCTTTTTAAGAGTAATAATTGCTTTTTTATATCCCGGTTTAGTAGATATCTTGCCTTGTTTAATTTTTTTTTTCGTTTTTGTATTAATAATATTAACCTTAAGAACTGTAACTTTAAATAATTTCTCTATATTTTTTTTAATAGAATGTTTATTAGCTCCGGAGTGAACTTTAAATACAGTTTTATTTTGCTCAGACAGAATAGTTGCTTTTTCTGTAATAATAGGCTGCCTTATAGAATCTGTGGTATTAATTTTTTTCATCTAATAATCTATTTTCAATTTTTTTTATTGACGTTGAGGTGATAATTACATTGGTGTATTTTAACATGTCATAAATATTTGCACCCTCGTCATTTATTACTTTTATATTTTTTATATTGCGCGCAGATCTTGAAAAATTTTTTTCAGAATCTTTATCTGAAACTATTAAAGCATTAGATAACTTATTGCTTAGTAGAAATTTATTAAAATTTTTAGTTTTATTAAATTCTTTTTTTACATCTGATAAAATATGTAGTTGTTTATCAGTATTTTTTTTAGCTAAAGTTTGTGCAAGCGCTAATTTTCTAACTTTTTTATTTATTTTTTTAATTTTATAAACTGCTCCTTTAGGTCCGTGGGCTTGGCCACCGCCAACAAATAAAGGTGCTTTTTTACTTGCGTGTCTTGCTTGACCTGTTCCTTTTTGAGCGTAAATCTTTTTTGTAGAACCTTTAATTTCGTTTCTTTGCTTAGTTTTTGCTGTTCTAGGTTTTTGATGGTTTAACTGCCAATCGATTACGTATTTTATTAATTTATGATTAAACTTTAAGTTCATAATTTTATCTGAAATATCAATAGTTTCTGATTTTCCACCTTCAAGATTTAATAAATTGAACTTCATATTATTTTTTTTTACCTTTAGCAGCCGCAGCTTCTTTTGCTTTTGCTTCAATTTTTTCAACTAATGTTTTTCTTCTAACAACCTTGATAGACTGTCTTACTAGAACTCTAGAATTTTTAGACCCAGGTATCGATCCTTTTAAATAAAGTAAACTGTTTTCTATGTCTGACTTCACTACTTCTAAATTTAACATTGTTCTTAGTTTATCTCCCATATGGCCAGCCATTTTTTTTCCTTTAAAAACTCTACCCGGATCTTGTCTTTGTCCTGTAGATCCGTGAGATCTATGTGATACTGAAACTCCGTGTGAAGCTCTTAAACCACCAAAATTCCATCTTTTCATTACACCCGCAAAACCTTTACCTATAGTTTTAGATCTAACATCTACATATTTAGTGTCTTTTAATATTTCTAAACCGAACTCATTACCTTCTTTAAATTCCTCAGTATTATCTAAACGAAATTCCTTTAAAACCTTTTTAGGTTCTGTATTTTTTTTAGTAAAATAACCTTTCATTTGATTGGTTAATTTTGAGCTCTTAATTGAAAAAAAACCAACTTTTACGGCTGAATATCCTCTAGTTTCTTTAGAAATAACATCCAATACCCTCCCTTTTTCAACTTTAATTACAGTTACAGGGACAGACTGTCCGTTTGTTAAAAACTCTCTTGTCATACCAATTTTTGTTCCCAATAATCCTATTGTCATAATTTATATTTTAATTTCTATGTCCACACCTGATGCTAAGTCTAGTTTCATAAGGGCTTCTACAGTTTGTGGGGTTGGTTCAATAATATCAATTAATCTTTTGTGCGTTCTTTGTTCAAATTGTTCTCTACTCTTTTTGTCAATATGCGGGCCTCTTAGTACTGTATATTTTTCAATTCTTGTAGGAAGAGGTATCGGACCTTTAACTTGAGCTCCGGTTCTCTTAGCTGTATTAACAATTTCTTCGGTAGACAAATCTAAAATTTTATTGTCATAAGCTCTTAAATGTATTCGTATATTTTGTTTGTCCATAATATTAAGCTAGTTTTTTGGTTACCTCGTCTTGAACGTTTTGAGGGACTTTATCATAATGACTGAATTGCATTGTATATTGAGCTCTACCTTGTGTCGATGATCTTAAAGTATTTATATAGCCAAACATATTAGCTAGCGGTACAGTTGCTGATATTGCTGTAGCATTTCCTCTAGGTTCTGTAGACCCAACTTGACCTCGTCTACTATTTAAATCTCCGATTACATCACCCATAAAGTCTTCAGGAGTAACAACTTCGACTTTCATTACTGGCTCTAAAAGTTTCAATGTAGCTTTTTGACACAATTCTTTAAAACAATATCTAGAAGCAATTTCAAAAGCTAAAACACTTGAGTCCACATCGTGATGTAAGCCATCTAATATTGTAACTTTATAATCAATAATTGGAAAACCTGCTAGAATTCCACTTTCCGCAACTGACTCAACCCCTTTTTCAACACCTGGGATAAATTCTTTTGGTATTGAGGCTCCTTTAATTTTATTTTCTATTTCTCTACCTTTACCAGGTTCTAAAGGCTCTACGCTTAAAGTAACTTTTGCAAATTGCCCTGATCCACCACTTTGTTTTTTATGAATATATGTAACTTCAGCTGAATTTAGTATTGTTTCTCTATAGGCAACCTGAGGAGCTCCAATGTTAGCCTCTACTTTAAACTCTCTTTTCATTCTATCTACAATTATATCTAAGTGTAGTTCTCCCATACCTTTAATAATAGTTTGACCAGATTCTTCATCAGATGTGACTCTGAATGAAGGATCTTCTTTGGCAAGCCTTCCTAAAGCCTCACCCATTTTTTCTTGGTCTGCTTTAGTTTTTGGTTCAACTGCAATTTCTATTACTGGATCTGGAAATTCCATGGGTTCTAATAATATTGGTTTATCTTCGTCACACAGTGTGTGTCCTGTAACGGTAAATTTAAGACCTGCTAGAGCAACTATATCTCCAGTCGTTGCTTCTTTAGTGTCTTCCCGACTATTGGCGTGCATTAGTAACATTCTACCTACACGCTCTGTTTTTTCTTTTGACGAATTGTAAACACTTGTTCCAGTTTTAATAGTTCCAGAGTAAATTCTTATAAAAGTTAGTGAACCAACAAAAGGATCGTTTGCTACTTTAAAAGCTAAAGCGCTAAAAGGCTCGCTATCACCAAATTTCATTTCAACTTTATCATCCGTTCCAAGTTTAGTTCCTTCGATAGAACCAATATCCATAGGGCTGGGTAAATAGTCAACAACGGCGTCTAAAAGTGGTTGTACGCCTTTATTTTTAAAAGCCGAGCCTGTAGTTATTGGAACAAAATTAAATCCTAAAGTACCTTTTCTTATACATTTTTTAAGATCAGATTCTGAGGGCTCTTTTCCCTCAAGATATGCTTCCATTAGTTTTTCGTCTTCTTCAACCGCAGCTTCAACGAGCTCTTTTCTGTATTTAATTGCTTTTTCTTTTAGATCTTCTGGAATATCAACAACATCAAATTTTGCACCAAGATCCTCATTTTGCCAAACAACAGCTTTCATTTTAACTAGATCGACTATACCTTTTAAATCTGCTTCAGAACCAATAGGTAGTTGTAAAACTAACGGTTTACAGCCTAGTCTGTCTTTAATCATATCAACACACATATAAAAATCAGCACCCGTTCTGTCTAATTTATTAACAAAACAAATTCTTGGTACTTTATATTTATCAGCCTGTCTCCAAACAGTTTCTGATTGCGGTTCAACACCAGCAACCCCATCAAAAACGCAGACAGCTCCATCTAAAACTTTTAAAGATCTTTCAACTTCAATGGTAAAATCAACGTGTCCTGGAGTGTCAATAATATTTATTCTATGTTCGTTCCAAAAACACGTAGTGGCAGCTGAAGTGATTGTTATTCCTCTTTCCTGTTCTTGTTCCATCCAATCCATAGTGGCAGCACCATCATGAACTTCACCGATTTTGTGACTTTTTCCTGTATAATATAAAATTCTTTCAGTTGTAGTTGTTTTCCCTGCATCTATATGAGCCATGATGCCAATGTTTCTATATTTATCTAAAGGATATTTTTTTTCAGACATAAATTATTACCATCTAAAATGTGCAAAAGCTTTATTTGATTCTGCCATTCTGTGTGTATCTTCTCTTTTTTTAATTGCAGCACCTTTATTTTGTGATGCATCTATTATTTCAAAATATAATTTTTCAGCCATTGTTTTATTTTTTCTATTTCTTGTGGCAGTTTTAATCCATCTTAATGCTAATGCTTGACCTCTTTTCGGTTTAACTTCAACTGGAACTTGATATGTAGCACCACCTACCCTTCGTGATCTACACTCAATATTTGGTTTAACGTTACCAATTGCATCATTAAAAGTTTTTAAAGGATCTTGTTTATTTGTTACTTGAATCTTTTCTAAAGCATCATATAAAATTTTTTCTGCTCTAGATCGCTTACCATCGTACATAATACAATTGATAAATTTTGAAACTAATTCCGATCGAAATTTTGGATCTGGATAAACTTTTCTAACTGGTGCTTTTCTTTTTCTAGACATAATATATATTATTTAGGTTTCTTGGCTCCATATAAGGATCTTCTTTTTCTTCTTGCTGCAATTCCTTGAGTATCTAAATTACCTCTTAAAATATGATATCGTACACCAGGTAAATCTTTTACTCGACCACCTCGAAGTAATACTACTGAGTGTTCTTGTAAATTATGTCCTTCACCTGGAATGTATGCGGTAACTTCAAATCCGTTTGACAACCTGACTCGTGCAACTTTTCTTAAAGCAGAGTTTGGTTTTTTTGGAGTCGTTGTGTAAACTTTTAAACAAACACCACGTTTTAATGGTTGTCCTTCTAAAGCAGGAACTTTGTTTCTTGTGATCGGCTTTACCCGAGGTTTTCTTAATAATTGACTAATAGTAGGCATAGTATAATTTTGAAAAGAAGAGATAAAGGTAGGCCTTGATTATCAAGGTACGTTTAAAGTCAGTGTTTAAGGTTAAATACTACCTTACTTCTAACTATCAAAATTGCGCTAAACTAACATCCAAAAGCTAAAAGTCAATATTTAATAGGAGAAAATTATCTTTTTCTAAAGAATTATTCAGCTGCAGGAGTGTTTTCGATTTGTTGTTTTTTAATTTCAGCTATTCTTAGTTCGTCTTGTTTTCTTGCCTCTTTGTCCCAGCTCATTTTAGTAAGACCGGTTCCTGCTGGAACTAATCTACCAACAATTACGTTCTCTTTTAAGCCTTCTAAATAGTCAACCTTACCTCTAATTGCAGCATCAGTTAATACTCTTGTTGTCTCTTGAAATGAAGCAGCAGATATGAATGATTTAGTTTGTAAAGATGCTTTTGTTATACCTAGCAGTATTCTCTCGTATGATGCTGGTTTTTTATTATTCTTTTTTAACTCTTCGTTAATTTTAACCATATCAATTATGTCTACAGTTTCGTTTAATAAAAAGTCCGTATCACCTGGCTCTTTAATTTCTACTTTTTTAAGCATTTGTCGAACTATAGTTTCAATGTGTTTATCGTTAATTACAACTCCTTGGAGTCTGTAAACTTCTTGAACTTCTGTAACAAAATACTCAGTAAGTCTTTCGACACCTAAAATTCTTAAAATATCATGGGGCAAAGGGCTTCCATCAAGTAGGTATTCGCCTTTTTTAATTTTTTCACCTTGGTTAAAGTTAACATGTTTTCCTTTGGGGATTAGATAGTTAGAAGTTTCACCTTTAGAGGAAACAATAGAAATTTTTTGTTTTCCTCTTATTTCTTTTCCAAATTCTATCACACCGTCATTCTCAGCTATAATCGCACTATCCTTTGGTTTTCTTGCTTCAAATAATTCAGCTACTCTTGGAAGACCACCAGTAATATCTTTAGTTTTTGAAGTTTCTTTTGGTAAACGAGCAAGTACATCTCCTGCTGAAACTTTTTGTCCATCTTTTACTGAAAGAATTGAGTCAGGCACTAAAAAATATCTCGCTACATTCCCGTCTGCTTTTTTTATAACCTCACCTTTATCGCTTCTAAGTGTTAATCTAGGTTTAAGCTCGGTATTTTTTGAAAGTGATTTCCAGTCAGTTACTGATTTCGAAGAAATACCAGTTGAGTCATCCATAGTTTCGGTTAAAGAAGTTCCCTCAACTAAATCCATGTAACTTACAATCCCGCTAGTTTCCGCGATTACTGGAAGGGTATACGGATCCCACTCTGCTATTTTTTTTCCTTTTTCTATCAAATCTCCGTCTTTAAAGAAAATTTTTGAACCGTAAATTACTTTATAAATACCTAATTGGATTCCATTGTCGTCTTCAATTGAAAGTTCAGTATTTCTTCCCATTACTATTATGTTTTTCTTTGAGTCTTCAATAAGATTTTTATTTATTATTTTAAGTTTTCCTTTGTTCTGAGAAATAATTTGAGATTCCTCTTTAATTTGAGCTGTTCCTCCAACGTGGAATGTTCTCATTGTTAATTGCGTGCCCGGCTCTCCAATTGATTGAGCAGCGATCATTCCGATAGCTTCTCCAATACTAACTAATTTTCCTCTAGACAGATCTCTACCGTAGCAAGTTTGACAAACACCTTTTTGAGCTATGCATGTAATAACTGAATAAACTTGAATAGACTTAACACCGGCTGCATCAATTCGCTCACAATCTGCTTCGTCTAATAACTTTTTCCTTTTAATTATAACTTCACCATTAATTGGATGTTTAATATCCTGCGCAGGAGTTCTGCCGAGAACTCTCTCTGACAAACTAACTAAAATATTTCCACCTTCTATGATTTCAGTAATATTAATTGAAGATTTAGACCCACAATCACTTATTGTTACCTGTAAATCTTGGGCAACATCGCAAAGTCTCCTTGTTAAATATCCTGAATTAGCAGTTTTTAAGGCTGTATCTGCGAGACCTTTTCGTGCTCCGTGTGTTGAGTTAAAATATTCTAGTACTGTCAAACCTTCTTTAAAATTGGCCATGATGGGTGTTTCGATAATTTCTCCCGAAGGTTTAGCTATTAAACCTCTCATTCCTGCAAGCTGCTTCATTTGTGCTTGTGATCCCCTTGCGCCAGAATCTGCCATCATAAAAACTGAGTTTGTTTCTATTCTACCGTCCGGGAAAATTTTTTGAGCTGACGAAATTCCTTTCATCATTTCATTGGCAACTGTATCTGTACATTTAGACCAAATATCTACAACTTTATTATACTTTTCGCCTCTAGTAATTAATCCATCAGAATATTGTTTTTCATATTCTTCGATTTTTTTTTTAGTTTGATTGATTAAGCTTGTTTTTGTTTCTGGTATTATTAAATCGTCTTTACCAAAAGAGATCCCTGCTTTAAAGGCATGTTTAAAGCCTAATGATTTAATTCTATCACAAAAAATAACCGTTTCTTTTTGGCCACAAAACCTAAAGATTGTATCAATTATTTCAGAAACATTTTTCTTTGCTAAAAGCCTATCAATAATTGTAAATTTGATTCTATGATGTTTTGGTAAAACACTGGCTAATAAAAATCTTCCTGCAGTACTTGTGTACTTTTGAAATAATTTATTTCCTTTTTCGTCAATAGTCTCAAAAACAGAAATAATTTTAGAATGGAGACTAATAGATCTATTTTCTATAGCTTGGCTAATTTCTTCGATATTAGAGAAGATACCCTTAGGTTTCTCTTCATTTGTGTCATCAGACTGTGAAAGATAATAGATTCCAAGCACTATATCTTGGCTCGGTACAATAATCGGCTTTCCGTTGGATGGACTTAAAATATTATTTGTGGACATCATTAAAACTCTAGCTTCAAGTTGGGCCTCTAAACTAAGTGGTATGTGAACTGCCATCTGGTCTCCGTCAAAGTCAGCGTTGAATGCCGCACAAACTAAAGGATGTAATTCGATTGCGAAACCTTCAATTAACTTAACTTCAAAAGCTTGAACTCCAAGTCGGTGTAATGTTGGCGCTCTGTTTAATAATATTGGATGCTCTCTAGTGATATATTCTAGAGCATCCCAGACTTCTGGAACTTCTTTTTCTACCAAACGTTTTGCTTGTTTAATAGTAGTTGCCAAGCCCAACTTATCTAATCGTGCGTATAAAAAGGGTTTAAATAACTCTAGAGCCATTTTTTTAGGTAATCCACACTGATGAAGTTTTAACTCTGGTCCAACAACAATTACTGATCGACCTGAGTAATCAACACGCTTACCTAGTAAGTTTTGTCTAAACCTTCCTTGTTTACCCTTAAGCATTTCTGCTAAAGATTTTAAAGGACGTTTACTTGTTCCAGTAATAACTCTTCCACGTCTACCGTTGTCAAAAAGGGCATCTACCGACTCTTGAAGCATACGCTTTTCATTTCTCACAATAATGTCAGGTGCTTTTAGGTCTAATAATCTCTTTAGCCTATTGTTACGGTTAATTACTCTTCTGTATAAGTCGTTAAGGTCTGAAGTAGCAAATCTACCACCATCTAATGGAACCAAAGGTCTTAATTCAGGAGGAATAACTGGAACAGTAGTTAAAATCATCCATTCTGGTTTATTTCCAGATTCAATAAACGATTCGATAAGTTTAAGTTTTTTAATAGTTCTCTCCTCTGTAACTTTTGACTTAATGGTATCAAGAGAAGAACGTAATTTTTTTTGTTCTTTAGGTAGGTCTAAACCTATTAAAATTTCTCTTACAGCCTCGGCTCCAATACCTGCTTGAAAGGCATCTTCACCAAACTCTTCTTGAGCTTTAATTAATTCTTCTTCTGTAATTAAATCTCCTTTTTTTAAAGTTGTTAAACCAGGCTCTACAACTATAAAACTTTCGAAATATAGTACTCTTTCGACATCTTTTAACTTCATGTCCATGGCAAGAGCTATTCTACTTGGCAAAGATTTTAAAAACCAGATATGCGCTACAGGGCAAGCTAAGTCTATGTGCCCCATTCTTTCTCTTCTTACATTAGATTTTGTTATTTCAACTCCACATTTTTCACAAATAATTCCTCTAAATTTCATTCTTTTATACTTACCGCATAGACATTCGTAGTCCTTGACTGGTCCAAATATTCTTGCACAGAAAAGTCCATCTTTTTCGGGTCTAAAAGTTCTATAATTAATTGTTTCTGGTTTTTTAATCTCACCAAAAGACCATGATTTTATTTTTTCTGGACTTGCTAAAGTAATTTTTATACTGCTAAAATTAGTTTCAGCTAAATTATTACTGTGATTATGATACGTTTGTTTTGTTAAGTTTTTTTCCATATTAATTTAATTCGATATTTAAACCTAAAGCTCTAATTTCTTTAATTAAAACGTTGAATGATTCAGGAACACCAGACTCAAAATTATTGTTTCCTTTAACAATAGTTTCGTAAACTTTAGTTCTTCCTGCTACGTCGTCTGATTTAACAGTTAGAATTTCTTGCAAGGTATATGATGCACCATATGCTTCTAACGCCCAGACTTCCATTTCTCCAAATCTTTGTCCTCCCATTTGAGCTTTACCGCCAAGAGGTTGTTGTGTAACTAAACTGTATGGTCCAGTTGATCTAGCGTGTATTTTGTCTTCAACTAAGTGATTTAGTTTTAACATATAGATAATACCAACAGTAACTGGTCTGTCGAATTTTTCTCCAGATAGACCATCCCATAAAGTTGTTTGGCCCGAGTTAGGTAATTTAGATAAATTTAACATGTCGTTAATATCATCAGTTGATGCACCATCAAATACTGGGGTTGCTATTGGAACTCCATTTGAAATATTTTCAGCAAGTTCGAATAATTCTTTTCTATTTAATTTACTTACAATGTTTTCATAGTATTCATTTCCGTAAATATTTTTTAATTTTTTCTTAAGATCTTCGATAGTTTGATCAAAGTTTTTCATATACTTTTTTATCTGATCGCCTAGTTCAGAGCACGCCCAACCTAAATGGGTTTCTAAAATTTGACCTACGTTCATACGACTAGGAACACCCAAAGGATTCAAAACAATGTCAACTGGCTTTCCATTGGCCATATAAGGCATGTCTTGTACTGGGACTATTCTACTGACGACACCTTTATTACCGTGTCTACCTGCCATTTTATCACCTGGCATCAACCTACGCTTAACTGCAACAAATACTTTAACTACTTTCATTACAGTTGGTAAAAGGTCATCGCCCTGTTTAATTTTAATTACCTTGTCTTCGAATCTTAATCTAATATCTTCACTAGCATCATCAAATTGTTTCTTAAGTTTTAAAAGATTTTGACTAGTTTCATTGTCAGAAAAAGTTAGTTTCCAGATATCTTTAAGATTTAAATCATTTAATTGTTCCACTTGAATAGCTGAGTCCGCATTTATTAGTTTGTAATTTTTGTTTATTTTTTTATTTTTTATTAAATCAATCGCTCTCAATTTAATATTTCTATTTAAGATTTCTTCTTCAACTAATTTATCTTCTTGAACCAACTCAATTTCCGCTCTTTCAATTGCAATAGATCTTTCGTCTTTCTCAATGCCATGTCGGTTAAAAACTCTAACATCAATAACGACTCCTGAACCTCCTGATTTAAGTTTAAGAGAAGAATCTCTTACATCAGTAGCTTTTTCACCAAATATAGATCTTAATAATTTCTCTTCTGGACTTGAGGAAGTTTCACTTTTGGGAGTAACTTTACCAACTAAAATATCTCCTGGTTTGACCTCTGCACCCACATAAACTATTCCTGATTCATCTAAGTTTCTTAAACTTTCTTCGTTTACATTTGGAATATCTCTAGTGACTTCTTCTGCTCCTAATTTTGTATCACGAGCCATAGCTTCATATTCTTCAATGTGAATAGAAGTAAATACATCATCAGTTACGCACCTTTCAGAAATTAAAATTGAGTCTTCAAAATTGTATCCTTGCCATGGCATAAAAGCTACGGTTACGTTTTTACCTAAAGCTAACTCACCAAGCTTAGTGGCTGGTCCATCGGCGATAATATCACCTTTTTTAATTAGATCTCCAACTTTAACTAATGGCCTTTGATTGATGCAAGTGTTTTGATTTGATCTTTTAAACTTTGATAAGTTATAAATATTTACACCAGACTGAGATAAGTCTTTAACTTCAGTTGCTTTTACTACGATACGTTTACCGTCAATTTTATCAACGATACCATTTCTTTTTGCAACTATTGTCACTCCAGAGTCTAGAGCAACATCTGACTCCATTCCAGTACCTACTAACGGAGATTCTGGTTTCAATAAAGGTACCGCTTGTCTCATCATATTTGAGCCCATCAAAGCTCTATTTGCATCATCGTTTTCTAAAAAAGGGATAAGAGCTGCAGCAACTGAAACTAATTGTTTTGGTGATACGTCAATGTAATCAACGCTTTCTCTATTAGCTAAGAGAAAATTCAAATTATGTCTGCAAGAAACAAGTTCTTCTTCGAACGTACCGTCTTTATTTATAGGAGAATTTGCCTGAGCAATTGTAAATTTTTCTTCTTCAATTGCTGAAAGATAATTAATTTCCTTTGAAACCTTACCGTTAATTATTTTTTTATACGGACTTTCTATGTATCCGTATTTATTTACTCGACAATAAGTGGCTAAGCTGTTGATCAGACCAATGTTAGGTCCTTCTGGTGTTTCAATAGGGCAAATTCTTCCGTAATGAGTTGGGTGCACATCTCTTACTTCAAAGCCAGCTCTTTCTCTAGTAAGACCTCCCGGTCCAAGGGCTGAAACTCTTCGTTTGTGAGTAATTTCTGAAAGTGGGTTGGTTTGGTCCATAAATTGAGAAAGTGCTGAAGTAGCAAAAAAATCTTTTAATGAAGTTGTAATTGGTTTGGCATTTACTAAATCTTGAGGCATAGCGGATTCTATTTCCAAAAAAGTTGACATTTTTTCTTTAACTGTTCTTTCCATTCTAAGTAGCCCAATTCTAAATTGATTTTCTACAAGTTCTCCAACAGATCTTACTCTTCTATTTCCTAAATGATCAATGTCATCCACATCACCCTTGCCGTCTCTTAGGTTAAGCATAAATTGAATAATTGCTAGAATATCTTCTTTGTAAAGAACTGTGTCTTTAATATCTCTTGTAATATTTAACTTGGCGTTTAATTTAACTCTACCAACCTCTGATAAATCGTAACGTTCTTTGTTAAAATATAAATTTAGAAATACTTTTTCAGCTACTTCAATGGTTGGAGCTTCTCCCGGTCTTAAAATCCTATAAATATCATTTAAAGCTTCGCTTTTATCTACGTTTTTTTCAATTTTTAGAGTTTCTAATAAATAAGGACCTTTATTAATTGGATCTATATTTACAAGTTTTAGTGAATAGCTTTCATTAAAAATAATTTTTTCAAGTATCTCTTCAGTAATATCAAAACCAGATCTAATTATATATTCACCATTATTTTCTTTGATGTCCTGAACAATATACTTTCCAATAATCTCACTGTTAGCAATAAGAATATTACCAAGACCTTTTTCTTTTAATTTGTTGGCTATAATTAAATTAAGCTTTTCACCTTTGTCTAAAAACTTTTTATTAGTTTTAGAGTCTACCAAATCGTATGGTAATTTTATAGGACGCTTGTAATTCTCAGGAATAAACTTGGTGCTCCACATTTTTGAATTTTTATCGTAGGTAAATTGATCGTGCGTATAGTAGGTTTCGATTACCTCCTCTTTAGTAACACCTAAAGCATAAAGCAAGGTTGTGATTGGAAGTTTTTTTTTTCTATCAATTCTAAAATGTAAAATGTCTTTTGGATCAAACTCAAAATCTAACCAAGATCCTCTACCGGGAATAATACGACAATTAAATAATAATTTTCCGCTACTATGAGTTTTTCCTTTATCATGATCAAAAAAAACACCTGGGCTTCTGTGCATTTGATTTACAACAACTCTTTCAACACCATTAACAACAAATGTTCCACTAGTAGTCATTAAAGGAAGGTCGCCAATAAAAACTTCTTGTTCTTTTGCTGACAATATTTGTTTTGTGTTTGTGTCTGGATCGATATCGTAAACAACTAATCTTAAAGTTGCTTTTATAGAAGCAGCGTAAGTTAAACTTCTTTGCTTACATTCTAATACATCAAATTTAGGCTTTTCTAATTTATATGAAATATATTCTAAGGTAGATTTCTCACTTCCATCTTCAATTGGAAATATGCTTTTAAATGTTTTATGAATTCCTTTAGTCAGTTCTTCGTTATCTTCATGAATAGATTTCGAACTTAAGAATTCATTGTATGAGTTTTTTTGTACTTCAATAAGGTTCGGGATGGTTAAGCCTTCGATCAACTTACCAAAGTTTTTTCGAATGCTTTTTTTTTGAGTAAAAGATAAATTCATTAATAATGTAAAATTTTACTAAAGTTTTCATGGCTTTAGTAAAAGGTAGCTAAATATTGTTTACTTTAATTCTACTTTTGCGCCTGCTGCTTCAAGTTTTGCTTTCATTTCTTCTGCATCTTTCTTAGCAACTCCAGCTTTAACTTCTTTAGGTGCAGCTTCAACTAAATCTTTTGCTTCCTTTAAACCTAAACCAGTTATTGCTCTAACTTCTTTTATAACATTAATTTTTTTCTCACCGAATGAAGCTAGAAAAACAGTAAACTCAGATTTCTCTTCACCACCTGCGGCTCCTGCTGCTACTGGTGCTGCTGCAACTGCTGCAGAGACTCCCCACTTCTCTTCAAGTTGTTTTGAAAGTTCAGCTGATTCTACAACTGTCAATTTTGATAAATCTTCTATAATTTTATTTAAGTCTGACATTTTTAATCCTGTGAATTAATTTTTAATTTCTTCTGCGGGCGCTAAAATAGCTATTTTTTTGCTCTTCGCAAGTAAAATACCAATTATTTTTTGTGCTGGAGCTTTTAAAATTCCAACTATATTTGCTCTTGCTTCATTTAAAGTCGGTAAACTAGCTATTTTTGCCACTTCTGCTTGATCTATAACTTTGCCGTCCATAAATCCTGCGACAATTTTTAACTTATCGTTACTTTTCGAAAATTTTGATAAAATTCTAGCTGTCATGAAAGGATCAGATGAAATAGCTGCTGCTGTTGGTCCAGAGAAGAATTTTTCAAGATCCTTAAGAGGAGTTTCTTTGACGGCAAGTTTAGTGATCCTGTTTTTCGTAATTTTAAATAAAATTCCGTTTTCTCTAAGTTCTTTTCTTAATGCATCGAGCTGAACTACGTTTAATCCTTGATAATGAGCAATCATAACCGCTGCATTTGACGAAAAAACTTTTTTCATTTCTTCGATATAATTTTTTTTAGTTTCTTTATTCATCATGATATTAAATGCTCTTATTGCTTACTTTTAGTGAAGCTCCCATTGAAGATGTAACATAAATGCTTCTAATAAATTCGCCTTTTATAGCATCTGGTTTTTCTTTTTTAACAAAATCTACTAAATGTTTAAGATTATTAATCAAATTATCTGTTGAAAAACTTTTTCGTCCTATTGATGTTCCTATATTGCCATCTTTATCATGTTTAATTTCTACAAGACCTGATTTGATGTCTGCTACAGATTTTTTAATATTTGTTGATACAGTTCCTAGCTTTGGATTGGGCATTAAACCTTTGGGTCCTAAAACTTTTCCATGTTTGCCTATTTTTCCCATCATTCCCGGTGTACAAATTAATTTATCAAAATCTAATATTCCACTAGCAATTTTTTCTATTAAATCTTCAGACCCTACAATATCAGCCCCACTTTTTTTAGCTTCTTCATTTTTATCTGGTTCACATAAAACGGCAATTTTTAATTTTTTACCTGTGCCAGCTGGCAGCTGTGTAACTGTTCTCAAATTAAAGTCACCGCCTTTAGATTGCTTAAGTCCAATTCGTAAAGATACATCAATAGATTCATCAAACTTAGTTGTAGAGTTTTTTTTAATTAATTCTAAAATTTCTTTTAAATCTGCAGATTTAAAATTTTTAATATTTTTTAATAATTCTCTATGTCTTTTCGAATTTTTTTTCATCAACCTTTTACCTCAATTCCCATAGATCTAGCAGAACCACAAATTATTTTTGTAGCTTGTTTAATATCAAATGCATTTAGATCTTGCATTTTAGCTTTGGCAATTTCTTCCGCTTGTTTCATTGTAATAGAACCTGCAACTGTTCTTCCTGGTTCTTTTGAACCACCTTTAAGTTTTGCTGCCTCCTTGATATAGTGCGAAGCAGGAGGAGTTTTAGTAATAAAATCGAATTTTTTATCTTTATAAACGGTGATAACTACAGGAACAGGCTGACCCATCATTGATTTTGTTTTTTCATTAAAAGCTTTACAGAATTCCATTATATTCACGCCACGTTGGCCTAAAGCTGGACCTACAGGAGGTGCTGGATTAGCTTGACCTCCTTTAATTTGTAATTTTATTAAACCTGCTATTTCTTTTGCCATATTAATTTTTTTCTACTTGATTGTACTCTAAATCTACTGGAGTAGCTCTTCCAAAAATAGATACGGAGACTTTTAATCTAGATTTTTCTTCATCTATTTCTTCAACCAAACCATTAAAAGAAGCAAAAGGTCCGTCACAAACTTTTACTTTTTCACCAATTTCAAAACTTATACCACTTTTTTGATTAATTGCACTTTCTGAAATAGTACCAAGTATTCTCTCAATTTCTTTATCAGAAATAGGAGTTGGCTTGTCTCCTGACCCTAAAAACCCACTAACTTTTGGAATGTTTTTGATTAAATGGTAGACTTCTTTAGTTAAATCTAACTGAACTAGAATATATCCAGGAAAATATTTTTTAGACTTTTTTGTTCTTTTACCTTTTTTAACTTCAGTAACTTCTTGAGTTGGAACAAGAATTTCACCTAAGTGAGATTCTAATTTACTTTTAGTTAATGTGTCTTTTATCGTTTCTACAACTTTTTTTTCAAATCCAGAATATGCTTGAACAATGTACCAATTCATATTTAAAAATTTATTGTTAAAACTAAGTTAAGTAAAAATCTCAATATTTGATCTAAAATAAGAAAAAAAACTGCAGCTATAGTAGCAAGACCAAAAACCATGAGCCCACCTGTTAAAGTGTCTTTTTTAGTAGGCCAAGAGATCCTAAAGGCTTCCTGCTTAACTTCTTGGATAAATTTTAAAGGATTTTTCATATTTTCTATATAGTTTTTGGCAGGAGCGGAGGGACTCGAACCCACAACCTCCGGTTTTGGAGACCGGCGCTCTACCAATTGAACTACGCTCCTAAGCGTTTACTTTAAAATTTTAGTTACTACTCCAGCTCCAACTGTTTTACCACCTTCTCTAATTGCAAAGTTTAAACCGTCGTTCATTGCTATAGGAGTAATCAATTTTACAGTAAACTTTCCATCGTCGCCCGGCATAACCATTTCAACTCCTGTAGGCAATGTTACTTCACCGGTAACGTCTGTTGTTCTAAAATAAAACTGAGGTCTGTATTTTGTAAAGAAAGGAGTGTGTCTTCCACCTTCATCTTTTTTCAAAATGTAAGCTTGAGCTTCAAATTCAGTATGAGGAGTAATTGAAGCAGCCTTACAAAGTACTTGGCCTCTTTCAACATCATCTCTTTCAACACCTCTTAAAAGAATTCCTACGTTATCTCCAGCTTCACCACTATCAAGAAGTTTTCTAAACATCTCAACTCCAGTACAAACTGATTTTTTTGTTTCTCTTATTCCAACGATATCTATTTCTTCCCCAACTTTAATAACACCTGACTCTATTCTTCCTGTAACAACTGTTCCACGGCCTGAGATAGAAAAAACATCTTCTACTGGCATCAAGAAAGGTTTGTCTTTAGGTCTGTCAGGTTGAGGGATAAAAGTATCAACTGCTTTCATTAATTCCAAAATTGCATTTTTTCCAATTTCATCATCTTTACCCTCAACAGCACTTAATGCTGAACCTTTAATTATTGGAGTTTTATCACCTGGATATTTATAAGAAGTTAAAAGTTCTCTAATTTCTTCTTCAACAAGTTCTAACAATTCAGCGTCTTTAACTGTGTCTACTTTATTTAAAAAAACTACAATTGATGGAACACCGACTTGACGTGCTAAAAGAATGTGTTCTCTAGTTTGTGGCATAGGACCGTCAGCTGCATTTACAACTAGTATTGCCCCATCCATTTGCGCTGCACCTGTAATCATGTTTTTTACATAGTCAGCATGACCTGGACAATCAACGTGAGCATAATGTCTGTTAGGAGTTTCGTATTCAACGTGTGCAGTAGAAATAGTAATTCCTCTTTCTTTTTCTTCTGGTGCTTTATCTATTTCATCATAAGCAGTAAAGTTTGCTGAAGAACCTTCAGCTGTAGACAATACTTTTGTAATTGCTGCTGTTAATGTAGTTTTACCATGATCCACGTGTCCGATTGTTCCAATGTTACAATGCGGTTTGTTTCGTACGAACTTTTCTTTTGACATTTTTTTTCCTTTTTCTTTTATATTTACAATTAACTTAAAATTCTTGGAGCGGGTAAAGGGAATCGAACCCTTACATCCAGCTTGGAAGGCTAGCATTCTACCATTGAATCACACCCGCATATCCAACCTATTACGCCCTCTTATTATTAAATTCAACTTTAAGTTTGGTGGAGGGGGAAAGATTCGAACTTTCGAAGCCCGAAGGCAACGGGTTTACAGCCCGCCCCATTTGACCGCTTTGGTACCCCTCCTTTAGTATTGAATTGGGATACCCATTAACTTAAAAAGTATTTAAAAACAAACGTTTTATAAGCATCTTAGTATTCAAATGCAATAAATCATTTTGCATTAAAATATGCTAATTATTTACAAAATTGCCAATAAATTATGAAAAAAACAACTTTTTTAATAGTAGGTAAACATGCCGTTGTTGAGGCGTTAAAAAACCCAAAAAGAAAAATAGAGAAAGTATTCGTAACTGAAGATGCTCAAAAAAACTTAAATAGAGAGAACCAATCTTTAAATTTATTTAAAGATATTCATGTTTTTTATAAGTCTAGAAGAGAGCTAGACAATATATGTGGTAGAGATGAAATTGCTCATCAAGGATTAGTTGCAGAAGTTGAGCAATTAGAGGAACTTACGCTAAAAGACTTCATAAAAGAAACTGACAAAAAAAATATAAATTTTTTGGCTTTAGAAGAAGTAACTGACGCGAGAAACATCGGATCAATTATAAGAACTGCAGCATCATTTAATATTGATGGTATAATTGTTAAAGAAAGATCTTTCCCTTCAAAAAGTAAACTTCTTTATAGGAGCGCGAGTGGCGGTGCAGAACATATGGTAATTTTTAAAGAATCTAACATTAATACATCTTTAAAATATTTAAAATCTCAAAATTTTTGGATTAGTGCATTTGATGTATCTGGTAAAAAAGATTTCACAGCACATAAATGGGAAGGAAGAAATGTTTTATTATTTGGCTCTGAGGGGTTTGGGTTGAGAAATCAAACTTTAAAACATTCGGACTTTCAATTTAAAGTAAGTATTAGTAGAAACGTTGAGAGTTTAAATATATCAAACACTGTTGCAATAGTTTGTCATCACATAAACCATGTTCTTAAAAAAAAATAGCTTAAATTATATCTTTAATTCAATTTTATTTAATTGAGTTTTAATAATTTTTATTCTAAAAGAACAAAAAGCCCCTTTAGCTCATTTGGTAGAGCAACTGATTTGTAATCAGTAGGTGGTCTGTTCGAATCGGACAAGGGGCACCATTCAGTATAAATAAAATCTCGGCATTAAAAGCAAAAGATTTAAAATAATAAATTTGTATAATAATAGACAAACTTTGTTTAAATAAATTGAACAATTAAATATAAGTTATAATTATAATTATGATTAACAGATTTTTTTTAAAATTTAAAATAAATAACATTTTCCAAAAAAAAAATATAAAAAAAACTATCTCAAATTATTATAGTAGTAGTAATTTTTTATACTATTCTTATGGAAGATCTTGTTTGTATCATGTTTTAAAAAAGGAAATAACTAAAGAAAAAAATGTAATAATAACATCCCCACTTACACTGCCGGCAATTATTGATACAATTAAATTAGCAGGTGCTAAAATTAAATTTGTTGATATTGATATAGAGACAGGACTTCCAAATCTTGAAAAGCTTCGGAATAAAATAACTAATAGAACCAATTCTATTTTAATTACTCATCTTTATTCAAATAAAAAAAAATTAAAAGAAATATCAAAATTAAAAAATAGATATAAAAAAATAAATATAATTGAAGATTTAGCAATTAACTTTGGTATTAAGGCTTCAGGGAAACGATTTACCACATTAAACGCTGACTATAGTTTTTTTAGTTTCAATTTTATGAAAAATTTTCATACCATTTTAGGAGGAGCTCTCTATGTAAAAAATAATAAAGACTTTAAAGTTTTAAAATTTAAACAATTAAACTTTATAGACTTTGATAAAATTTTATTAGTTAAAACAATAATCAAATTCGTCGTTATAAAAATTTTTTCAA
>CAJQTC010000008.1 GCA_905618885.1 uncultured Pelagibacteraceae bacterium | reverse complement strand
TCTTTAAATATTGTAGAGCCTGAAACTAAAATGTTAGCACCAAACTCTTTTGCTTTTTTACTATTATCAAAGTTAATACCCCCGTCAATTTCAATATCTACCTTAAGTTTCTTTTCATTAATTATGTCTCTTAACTTTTTCATTTTATCTAAAACTTCAGGCATAAATTTTTGACCTCCGAAGCCTGGTTCTACACTCATAATTAAAATTAAGTCAATCTCACTTAAATAGTCTTCGATTAAATTTATTTGAGATTTAGGTTTCAATGAAATTCCAACTTTTTTTCCTAATTTTTTTATTATGTTAATAGTTTCAGATACATTCTCTGTAGCTTCCGGATGAAAAGTAATAATATCAGCACCTGCATCAGCAAAATCTTTAATAAAATTGTTAACTGGTGAAATCATTAAATGCACGTCGAAAGTAAGTTCCGTAGCTGGCCTTAACCGCTTAATAACTTCTGGCCCAATCGTAATATTAGGCACAAAATGTCCATCCATGACATCAATATGAATATAGTCAGCACCTGCTTTTTCGAGGGCAACAATTTCTTCACCTAATCTACTGAAATCTGCCGAAAGAATAGAAGGAGATATTTTAATTACTGAGCTCATTACTACTTATATATTTTATACTTTGATGAAGTCAAAAAAATAGTTTGTTAATAAAATAAACGATAAAGTTGTTTAGAAAAATCACTCTCTAATGGAAATGCAAGCATTCCCCACACATCATAGCCTAGTAGATATGGCATAGCATAAAATCTAAAGAGGTAGAAAAACCAAGCCACATAAAGTGCAATAAAACCACCAAACAGAAAGCTAGGAGTAATAAATTTAAATAATTTTATTATTGGATCTGTGTATTTTACAAAAACTCTCATGAAGAAAAAAGTAGAGTCTTCTCTTTGGAAAATATTCATGAACGCTCTACCAATTAAAGTCCACATAATCATGCCAAGTATATAGTCAAGAACAATTATCCAGGTAGGTATCATAAATCTAAGATATCATTATTTAGATAAAAAAAAAGGGGCGAAAATTAATTTCGCCCCTTTAATTTTTATAGTTTATTACTAGTGTTGTTTACCCAAAACAGCTTTGCCTGTAGGTACTCTACAGTCATCAACCATTTTTTGAGTAGCAGCATCTGGTTCTTTAGTCATTAAACTAACTACAACCATTGTTACTAAACAAATTGGAGCACCGATCATTCCAAATCTTAAATGATCTATGCCTAACCAAGGGTCATGAGCAACTCCCCAGATAGCAACAGAGAACTTAGGATAGACATACAATAAGTATACTAATCCTGAAGATATTCCTGCTAATATTCCGGCGATTGCACCTTCTCTAGTAGCTCTCTTCCACCATACACCAAGTACAAGCGGGAAGAACAAACCTGACATCGCAAAGTCAAATGCCCAAGCAACCGAACCTAAGATACTTGTCAGCCTAAACGAAGCTATGTAAGCACCTGCGGCACCGATTATTACTAGAAGTACACGAGCAACGATTAGTCGTTTTGCTGTATCAGCTTTTGGATCAATGATTTTGTAATAAATATCATGTGATAAAGCATTTGATATCGCAAGTACTAATCCATCTGCAGTTGACATAGCAGCAGCCATACCACCAGCAAACACAAGTCCTGAGATTACGAACGGTAGTCCCGCTACTTCCGGAGTAGCTAATACTACAACGTCACCTCTCATAAAGAACTCATTTAACTGAAGTATGCCATCACCATTAAAGTCTGCGATGAACACTTGTTTAACTTCTGACCATCTCTGTACCCATTCTATAGCTTGAACATCAGCAATTGATTTGCCAATAATTCCTGTAGCTAGATTTGGATCCATTAAAGATAGTTTAGACAAAGTCGCTAACATAGGCGCTGAAGAGTAAAGCAAGAATATAAAGAATAGCGACCAAGCTACCGATCTTCTTGCTGACTTAACAGAAGGAGTTGTAAAGTATCTCATAAGAATATGAGGTAACGATGCAGTTCCGACCATCATACAAATCGCTAACGATAAGTATTTCCATACAGCCATTCCACCATCAGGCACTGCAGAGTGAGGTCCAGAGATATACTTCAATCCTCCTGGTACTCCTGCTGCTTTCATGTCTGCGGCACTGTTTTTAACTAGTCCAAATTGTTGTTCAAGTTCACCTAATCTCGCAACTTCATCGCCTAACATCAAGTGAGGGAATACTCCTCCACCAACTTTACTACTAATCCAGAAAACTGGTAGCAGGTAAGCAACTATTAGTACGATGTATTGTGCAACCTGTGTCCATGTTACGGCTCTCATTCCACCTAACATTGAACAGATTAAGATACTAATTAAACCAATCCAAACACCTAGTTCGAATGGAATACCTAGCGCTCTTGAAGCAATTGTTCCTGTAGCGTTAATTTGTGCAGTCACATAAGTAAATGAAGCTATAAAAAGCACGAATACGGAACAAGCTCTTACGAGATTACCACCATATCGTGTTCCGATAAAATCAGGAACTGTGTAACATCCAAATTTTCTTAGGTATGGAGCTAATAAAGTTGCAACAAGTACATAACCGCCTGTCCAACCAACTAAGAAAGCCATATATGTATAGCCACCAAAGTATACTCCACCCGCTAAGGCTACGAAAGATGCACCTGACATCCAGTCAGCTGCAGTCGCCATTCCGTTAAATACGGTAGGCACTTGTCTTCCAGCAACATAATAAGCATCTACTTGGACGGTTCTTGATAAATAACCAATAAAGGCATAAATACCAACTGTAAAAACTACAAACATCACTCC
Source organism: uncultured Pelagibacteraceae bacterium (assembly GCA_905618885.1). GTDB lineage: Bacteria > Pseudomonadota > Alphaproteobacteria > Pelagibacterales > Pelagibacteraceae > Pelagilacustribacter. The sequence continues at coordinate 1,009 of CAJQTC010000008.1, read as the reverse complement.
GATGTTTTTAGCAGATACTCCCGCTGATTCCGCAACAGCCATTAATAAAATGAAAACCGCGAAACCTCCAGTGTAGAGGCCATATATTTTAGGAAGGTTTTGTATAAATCCACCTTTAAACATTAATCCTCCTCTCTTTCTGCGTATCCGAATTCTTCGTCAATATCTTCTTGTTTACCGGTACACCAGAATAATATTATAACAAAAGCAAGAAGTGATCCTTGCGCTGTCATGTAATATGCTAATGGGTATCCTAGAAAAGACATTGTGTTTAGTTCTGAACCAAACATAAAAATTACTATTGAAAAGAAAAACCAAAGCACCAATGTAACAAACATATGGTTTCTAGTTTTTTCCCAATGTGCATCTTTATTTGACATATTTTCCCCTTTGTTTCTTTTTTTGCGTAAAACGTATACTATTGACGCAGATCATACTCATATAGATACCAATTAAAAGATAAAAAAACTCTTCTAAAACTAGAGGGAAATGCTACAAAACTATATAAATTAGGGATTATTAAATACAACGTGAAATTGAATTTAAAGAATATAATGAATATCTTCGTAGATATACGAAATTACGTCTTTCCTATAAAAAAAATTACAAACAAATTTAGAAACATCAGTTCAAAAGAAGATTTAAAGAATTTTATCCAAGAAAGATCTGCGCATGTGACACAGACTACTCTTTATGGCTACATTAAAACGAGAATAGGGTCGAGATATGCCATGATGTTTGAGGATGAGGTTTTTTTAAAATCTATAAATTTAGCTAAGTGGAATGTGTATATGGCTGCATTATCTGATTGCACATTTTATGTTTTTTCATATCTAATTGATTTAAAAAACCTAAAACAGAATGATGCTTCAGAAATTTTTACTCAAATTATAAAGGACGAAAAAATTAATGGCCTAGACGATAAACTTTTTGAGAGCACACAATTAAAATTTAATCAGAGATTAAAAGAAATTAATTGGAAAACATACCATCAAGACAATCCATTTAA
>CAJQTC010000007.1 GCA_905618885.1 uncultured Pelagibacteraceae bacterium | reverse complement strand
ACATACCTTAAGTACGCTTTTTTTCTATTTTGTAAGAACATATTTATTTTTTGAAGTTGACTAATACCTAAAGCACAATTTAGATCACTTAATCTGTAATTAGCGGAAATTTTTTTAATATCATAATCCCAATATTTTTTACTTCTTATGATATTGTGACTTTTCATTAATTTAATTTTAGACGCTATTAACTTATCATCTGTAGTAATAATGCCACCCTCAGCAGTAGTGATTGTTTTTACAGGATGAAAAGAAAAAACACTTATGTCGCTATGCTTGCAAGATCCGACCATAACTTTTTTACTATTATACTGATATTTTGCACCAAAAGCATGACAAGCATCTTCAATTAAAAAAAACTTATATTTTTTTTTTAGCTTGTAAAAATTTATTACATTTTCAGCGTAACCACCTAAATACATAGTTACAACAGCTTTTATTTTTTTTATTTTATTTTTATTTATACAGTCTATTAAAGTATCGGGTGTCATTTGACCCGTTTCTGCATCAACATCAGCTAAAAAAATATTTGCACCAATTTTTTTCGCCATACTGTACGACGCTATGAAGTTTACAACTGGCATTATAACGTTATCTCTAGGCAATAAATTGATACCTCTAAATGCCAAGTCTAATCCAGCAGTACCATTTACGCACGATATAGCATGTTTAACTTTTAAGTATTTACATATTTTTTTTTCAAATGAATATACGTAGCTTCCACTTGTTATATGTTTACTTTTAAGAGCTTCGACAACTATCTTTACGTCTTTGTTATCAATATATTGCTTGTTATAGGTAATTTTGTTCATGTTATTAAAAATACTTGACTGTTTATCTAATGATCAATATGAATGTTCATTTATTGAACAAATATGAACAACAGTCAAGATTTATTAAACTTGTTAAGAATAATTAACAAAAAGCCAAACCTTTCACAAAGGGAACTAGCTAAAAACATGGGATTTAGTCTAGGAAAATTAAACTATTGTTTAAATGCTTCAAAAATTAAAGGATTAGTAAAAATAAAGAATTTTAAAAACAACCCGAACAAAGTAAACTATATGTATATACTTACACCTAAAGGCATATCGGAAAAAGCAAAATTAACGATTAATTTTATGAAAAGAAAAATAAAAGAATATGAAGAACTCAAAGCAGAAGTGGATAGTTTAAAATAATGAAATATAAATCAATTTTAATAACAGGTGGCACAGGATCCTTCGGCAAAGCTTTTGTTAGTCACTTAATAAAAACGAATAAAAACCTAAAAAGATTAGTTATATTTAGCAGAGATGAATGGAAGCAAAGCGAAATGGCAAAAGAATATCCTACGTCTAAATTTCCTTTTATTAGGTTTTTTCTTGGAGATGTCAGAGACTACGAAAGACTTCGAAGAGCTGTCAAAGGTATAGAAGTGATTGTCCATGCTGCTGCTTTAAAACAAGTTCCAGCAGCAGAGTATAATCCTATTGAGTTTATCAAAACTAACATTATCGGTGCTCAAAACATAATAGAGGCATCGATAGAGCAAAATATTAAAAAAGTTATAGCTCTTTCTACGGATAAAGCTGCAGCACCACTAAACTTGTATGGAGCAACGAAGCTCTGTAGCGATAAGCTGTTTATTGCGGCTAATAACTATAGTGGAAAAAATATTTTTTCTGTCTGCAGGTATGGCAACGTGATGGGCACAAGAGGTTCTGTAATTCCTCTTTTTTTGCAGCAAGCAAAAGAAGGGACAATTACAGTAACAGATAGAAAAATGACAAGGTTTAATATCACGTTAGATGAAAGCATAGATCTAGTTGCGTACGCTATAAAAAACTCTTTAGGAAATGAAATATTTATACCTAAAATTCCATCATATAGAATAATGGACCTAGCAAAGTCTATTGGTGAAAAGTGCAAAATAAAAATATTAGGCGTAAGGCCAGGAGAAAAAATTCACGAAGAAATGATAACTGTAAATGATAGTTTCAATACCATTGAAAACTCAAAGTACTATATAATTCTACCCAGTTTAAAAAAAGCAATAGTAAATAAATATTTAAAATATTATGGTGCAAAAAAAATAAACGAGGTCTTTAG
>CAJQTC010000006.1 GCA_905618885.1 uncultured Pelagibacteraceae bacterium | reverse complement strand
TTGGCTAAATCAGATTTATTTTCAAAATTTATTATTGAAATTTCTTTACAAAAAGAAATAAAGTTGTCATTTTTTGCAACAAAGTCTGTCTCACTATTAATCTCTATTAAAGATACCTCACCTTCGTTTTCATGTAAAAGACACAAACCTTCTGATGCGGTTCTGCTCATTTTATTTGAAGCTTTAGCAATTCCTTTTTTTCTTAAAAATTCTATTGATTTTTCTATGTCACCATCAGTTTCATCAATTGCTAGTTTGCAATCTTTAAAACCAACGCCTGTCATTGCTCTAAGTTTTTTTACACTTTCAAGTAGATCTTTACTGGACATAAAATTAAATTTTAATTAGATTTTTTTTCTTCAGCTTTGTTTTCAACTATTTTAACATCTGCTTTTTTTGATTTTGTTTTTTCTTTATCTTCTTTTTCAGGAGATTTTATTTCAATAAATTTTGATGCAGTTAGAATAGTATTTTTTAATAAATCACAGTATAAATTAATTGACCTTCTGGCATCATCATTTCCTGGGATAGGAAACTTTATATTCGTAGGATCTGAATTTGTGTCTAAAATAGCTACAATAGGTATGTTAAGTTTTTTGGCCTCAGCAACAGCAAGCGACTCTATGTTGGTATCTATAATAAAAATCATTTGTGGTAACTTTTTCATATCAGCTATGCCTCCTAACGACCTTTGAAGTTTTTCTTTTTCCTTACCAAGTTTTAAAATCTCTTTTTTTGTAAAACCGGTATCCTCTTTCGAAAGTCTGTCTTCCAGCATCTTTAATCTTTTAATAGAATTCTGAATAGTGTTCCAATTGGTTAACATTCCACCAAGCCACCTATAATTTACATAAAATTGATCAGTTTCTTTTGCTAAGTTTGTAATTTGCTCTGATGCTTGTTTTTTTGTAGATACAATCAATATCTTTCCACCGCTTGAAATACACTTGTATACTTCTGTTAATGCGTTTTTGAAATAAACTACTGTTTTCGTAAGATCAATTATATGTATTGAGTTTTTTTCCCCAAAAATAAACTTTTTCATTTTTGGATTCCATCTTAATGTTTTGTGCCCTAGGTGCACTCCAGCTTCTAATAATTGTTTGATACTAACTTCAGGTATATTCATAATTTTTCCGGTTAATCCACCACAACAAACCTCTTTCGAGACCGGTAGGGTTTTATCCCTTTACGCTGTGTGCGAAATTACGCACTCTTACATTCAAAAATTCTACAAATCAAGCTTCTAAAAGCTTATTTTTTTAACATATTCCTTGTTTTTTATTAAACTAAATAAATTAAAATCAAACTTTCTAGTTTTTTCAAGTTCAAATGAGTATTTTTTATTGCTATCTCTTAAAATAACACTAATTTTAGTTTCACCATTATTTTTTAATAACTCATTAAGCTCTTGCAGGTTCTCTTTATTATTTAATTCTATTGATACACTTTTGTAGGTTTTATTGACTAGCTCTGAAAGATCTACTATTTTTCTGATATTGACCCTTGCTAAGCTGTTTTCGTCGATATTTTTTTCTTTATGCAAAGTTAAAATGAAAGAATTAGATTCTTTTAGCTTTTCTCTGTTAGATGAAAAAAGTTCAGAAAATAGAAATATTTCAAATTCACTTTTATTGTCACTAAACTTTACAATTGCATAAGAATTACCTTTTGCACTTTTTTTTTCTTGAATAGACATTATTGTTCCCGCAATAAGAGCGTCAGACTTATCGCTCTCAACAAAATCTTTATAAGACACAATTTCAAGCTGAGTAAAAAAATCTTTATATTCATTTAAAGGATGGTCGGACATATAAAATCCTAATGAAACAAATTCTTCATTTAATAATTCTTTTTTAGTCCATGGTTTGTTTGTTGCAAATTTAAATACTTCGTTATCTTTATTGTTTGTGTCTTCAAATAAATTTTTTTGGTTGCTCACTCTCTCGTCATGTTTACTTTTAATAGTCTGGATAATTTTTGGTATTGCCTCAAATAATTTTTTTCTATTTAGGTCAATTTCATCAAATGCACCGGCTTTAACAAGTCCTTCAAGCTGTAATTTGTTTACATCTTTTGGATCAATACGATTTATAAAATTTGATAATGTTTTGAATATTCCATTTTTTTTTCTTTCATTTATAATATTTGAAATAGCTTCAAAGCCAACACTTTTAATGGCACCTAATCCATAAAATATTTTATTTGTGTCTGCTTTGAATTCTGCAAAGCAATTATTTATTGAAGGTCTAATTACGACAACTTTTAATCTTTTTAATTCTTCAACATACTCTCTAAGTTTGCTTGTGTTGTTTAATGTTGTTGACATAGAAGCTGCTATAAATTCTTCCTTGTGATAAGTTTTTAAATAAGCAGTTTGGAATGCAATCAGAGCATAAGCAACTGCATGGCTCTTATTGAAACCGTAATCAGCAAATGGTTCAATTTTAGTAAAAACATAGTTAGCAACGTCCTTTTTAATACCATTCTTTATAGCACCTGTGATAAATTTTTCTTTTTGCTTTTCAAGTTCTGCTCTTTTCTTCTTACCCATTGCTCTTCTTAAAATATCAGCTTCTCCAGCGGTAAAGTCAGCGAGTGTTTGAGCAATTTGCATTACCTGTTCTTGGTAGATTATAATACCGTAAGTTGGTTTTAAAATTTTTTCTAAAGTTTTGTGAATATAATCTGGTGTTCTTTGTCCATTCTTACATTCATTGTATGTTGGAATATTACTCATCGGGCCCGGTCTATAAAGGGCAACTAAAGCTACTATGTCATTAAACTCAGTTGGTTTCATTTGACGTAACGTAGCTCTTACACCCGTGCTCTCTAACTGGAATAATCCTGTGGTTTCTCCAGTAGATAATAGTTTAAAAACATTCTGATCCATCAAATCGATTTTACTAATATCTAGTTTAATATTTTTTGTATCTAACATCTTAATAGTTTTGCTAATTACAGTAAGGGCAGTAAGACCTAGAATATCGAATTTTACTAATCCAGCATTTTCAGAAGAGTGCATGTCAAACTGTGTAGATGGTAAAATTAGGTTGGCAGAGTGATCTTTGTATAGTGGAACTTGTTCAGATAGATTTTCTCCCGCTATAACGACACCAGCCGCATGTGTTGCCATATTTCTGTTTAATCCTTCTACCTTTAACGAGAGTTCAATTAATTTTTCAACTTTTTTACTATTTTTAATCTCTTCCTTAAATCTTGGCTCTCTGTCGATTGACTCTTGCAAGGATAAAGGTCTCGATGGATCAAATGGAATCATTTTACTTATTTTATCTACGTGTCCATAAGGTAAGCCAAGTACTCTACCCATATCTCTTATTGCCATTCTAGCTTTTAATTTTCCAAAAGTAATAATGTGTGCAACACCATTTTTGTATTTAGATTTTAAATATTCAAAAACTAAATTTCTTTTTTCTTCACAAAAATCTATGTCAAAATCTGGCATTGAAATTCGGTCAGGATTTAAAAACCTTTCGAATATTAAATCAAATTCAATTGGATCAACATCAGTTATGTCTAAACAATAAGCAACTAAAGAACCAGCACCTGAGCCTCTGCCTGGACCAACAGGAATGTTGTTTTTTTTGGACCATCGAATATAATCAGATACAATCAAAAAATAACCAGGGTAATTCATTGAATTTATAATATTTAACTCATGTGTTAGTCTATCCTCATAAAGCTTAAACATTTCTTCTTTATTGATTTTAGGATTTTTCTTTAAAATATAATTTTCTAATCTATTTTTTAAACCTTTTTGTGCTTGAGATAAAAGCTCATTCTCAACA
>CAJQTC010000005.1 GCA_905618885.1 uncultured Pelagibacteraceae bacterium | reverse complement strand
TTGAAACGATAAACGAGATTTATAACCTACCTCTTGTTATTAAATTATTTTTTAATTTATTCTCTATTGGTTCCAAAAAAAAACAAATTCTTAAAAATAGAAAATCTGGTGAAAAATTGTGTGATGCACTTGAAGGAATGGGAACAACTTTTATTAAATTAGGACAGTTTTTGGCTACCAGGCCCGATATTATAGGAGAAACTTTAACTAATGATTTAGTTAAACTTCAAGACAAGTTGCCACCATTTGAGCTTTATGAATCCAAAAGAATTCTAAAAAAAGAAATTGGTGAAAACTTGTACCACAACATTACTGAATTAAGTGAACCTATTGCTGCGGCTTCTATTGCTCAAGTTCATATTGCAAAAATAAATATTGACAATAAATTAACGGAAGTTGCTATAAAAATTTTAAGACCTGATATCGAAAAAAAATTTAATGAGGAACTTGACGCGCTAATGTTATTTGCTTATGTCGTTGAAACTCTTTTTGTGAAAACTAAAAGATTAAAATTAGTAGAGGTTGTTCATTTACTTAGAGAAATAACAAATATCGAAATGGATTTAAGATTCGAGGCAGCTGCAGCAAATGAATTATATGAAAATACTAAAAATGATGTTGGATTTAATGTGCCCAAAATTTATTGGAATTATACTTCTAAAAAAGTGCTAACATTAGATAAGGTTGACGGTATATCTATAAGAGAACAAAAATTTCTTGAAGACTCTGGTGTAAATTTAAAACATCTTGCGGAAAACTTAATTCAACATTTTTTAAAACAAGCAGTTAGAGATGGATTTTTTCATGGTGACATGCACCAAGGAAATTTATTCGTTGATAAAAAAGGGAACATTGTTCCAGTAGATTTTGGAATTATGGGTAGACTGGATAAATACAATAGAAAATATTTAGCTGAAATTCTTTATGGCTTTATTCAAAGAGATTACGTTAAAGTGGCGGAAGTACATTTTCAAGCTGGATTAGTTCCTCAAAATACATCTAAAGAAGAATTTGCTCAAGCATTACGTTCTGTAGGAGAACCAATCTTTGGTCAATCTATTAAAGATATTTCAGGTGGTAATTTATTAGCTCAACTTTTTGAGATCACAGAAAAATATAATATGCCGACTCAAACGCCATTGTTGTTGCTTCAAAAAACTATGGTGGTAGTAGAAGGTGTTGCACGAAAACTTTATCCTGAAACTAACATATGGGAAATTTCAAGACCAGTTTTAGAGGACTGGATAAAAAATATAAAAAGTCCCAAAGCTACTTTTGACACTGCTTTAAATACATCATCTGAAATTTTAAAACGTATACCTGATTTTCCAAACTTTATGGATAGAGCAAACTATGCACTTCAATTATTAGCAGAAGGAAAATTAAATTTAGGTTTGAAAAATAACAAGACCCTAGAAGTACAAGAGATGAGAATAAAAAGCTTAAGAAACAATATCATTATTAGCTTTTTAGGTATTGTAATTGTTATTTTATTAGTATTTTAATTGACGTCATGTCATTACAAAATAAAAAATTACTGCTTATTATCGGTGGAGGTATTTCTGCCTACAAAGCTTTAGACTTAACAAGATTATTGGTAAAAAATAATGTTGAAGTAAAAACTATTTTAACTAAAAGTGGTAAAGAATTTGTTACACCTCTGTCTATAATGTCTTTGTCAAATAATAAAGTTTTTGAAGATATTTTCGATGTTAATAACGAAAAAGAAATAGATCATATTTCTCTTTCTCGTTGGGCAGATTTAGTTTTAGTTTTACCCACTACCGCAAATATGATGTCAAAACTAAATTTAGGAAAAGCAGAGGATCTAGCAACGACTGTAATATTAGCATCTAACAAAGATGTTCTTTTAGTTCCTGCGATGAATGTTAGAATGTGGTTACACAAAGCAACACAAAATAGTTTAAAAAACTTATTAGACTTTGGTTATAAGTTTATCGGACCCGTTAGTGGAGAAATGGCATGTGGCGAATATGGTGAGGGAAAAATGTCAAGTCCCCGCCAAATATTTTCTTATCTAAAAGACTATTTTAATAACAGAGATTTAGTAAAAAAAAAAAAATTTAGTGCTGTAGTTACTACTGGACCTACCCGGGAGTATATAGATCCGGTTAGATACATGTCTAATGAATCTAGTGGTAAGCAAGGCTACGAAATAGCTTTAGCACTTTCAAAATTGGGTGTAAAAACCACCTTAGTAGCGGGTCCAACTTCTATAAATTTTTCTAAAGAGATGAATGTTAAAAACATAACTAGTGCTGAAGAAATGATGATAGTTGTAAAAAAACTTTTACCAGCTGATGTTGTGGTGTGTGCTGCGGCTGTTGCAGATTTTAGGCCTAAAAAAAAAGAAAAAAATAAAATAAAAAAATGTAATGAAGCACATAGTCTTTTAAATTTAGAGAAGAATACAGATATTTTAGAATATATAGGAAAAAGTAATAAGCTGAAACCTAAACTTCTTGTCGGTTTTTCTGCAGAAACTGAAAATTTAATAGGGAATTCTATTAGAAAACTAAATCAAAAATATTGCGATATGATTATTGCAAATAATATTTCAAAAAAAAATACAGGTTTTAATGTTGATTACAATAAGGTTTTAATAATAGAAAAAAATGGCAAAATTTTAGATCTTCCAAGAAATAAGAAAAGTTATATAGCAGCAAAAATAGCAAAAAAAATAATTGATAACCTCTTAATTAATGATCAAAATACAAATTAATAAATTATCAAATGAAGTTTCAATCCCAAAATATGAAACGCCTGGTTCTTCAGGTATGGATCTAGCTGCATATGTTGAAGCTGTTATAATAATAAATCCTGGTGATAAAGCTTTAATCCCAACCGGTTTTTCCCTTTCTATTCCTCAAGGTTACGAAGTTCAAATTAGACCGCGTTCAGGGCTGGCTGCAAAAAAAGGGATAACGGTATTAAATACACCCGGTACAATTGACTCAGACTACAGAGGTGAAATTAAGGTGATCTTGATAAATCTAAGTAAAGATAAATTCACCATAAAAAATGGCGACAGAATTGCCCAAATGGTTGTTTGTCCAGTTATACAAGCTCGCCTAGAAGAAGTTCAAGAGTTATCTGACACGGCTAGAGGAACCGGTGGTTTTGGTTCAACAGGAACTAAATAATAAAAACTATGTCAATCAGCAAAGAAGAGATTTTGAGGTACTCAAAACAAATAATTTTGAAAAATATAGGTTTTTTAGGACAAAAAAGAATTTTTTCTAGTAAGGTCTTAGTGGTAGGGATTGGTGGATTAGGTTGCCCAGTGGTTTTATACTTAGCTAGTACAGGTGTAGGGAACATTGCTCTTGTTGATGATGACAAAGTAAGTATTTCTAACTTAAACAGACAAATAATATTTAACGATAAAGATGTTGGCAAGTTTAAAGTTGTTCAAGCAAAAAAGGTTTTGAACAGGATAAATAAAAAAATTAAGGTAGATATTTATAAAGACAGATTAAATGAGAAAAATATTAGCAAGATTTTAAATAACTACGATATCATCTGTGATTGTTCTGATAATTTTACTACTAGATATCTTTTAAATGATTATAGTTTAAAGAATAAAAAGATATTAATTTCAGCAGCTATAAGCAAATTTGATACACACATATTTAATTTCAATTTTTTAAAAAACATACCTTGTTACAGATGCTTTATGCCAGAAATACCTGATGATGAAAACAAATGTGATACAGACGGAATTTTGCCAACTGTTGCTGGTATTGCTGGAACCCTTCAAGCTAATGAAGTAATAAAATCTATTCTAAATAAAAGAAGCGAACTTATTGGAAAAATGATAATTCTTAATGCCTTAAGTTTAAATTTCAGAAAAATTAAACTTACTAAGAATTTAAATTGTTTATCTTGTTCAAAAAAAAATGACTAAAATAATAGTTTTTATTATATTTTTTTTTACTAATACAAATATCTTATTTTCTGAAGAGTACTTCTTAACTTTGCGTAACAACACTGCTAACCTTAGGCAAGGCCCTTCATTTGATTATCCCGTTAAAATTTTTTATACAAAAAAATATCTCCCAGTTTTGGTCTTGGATACTTCTAGTAATTTTAGAAAAATTAAAGATCATGAAAACAATACTGGATGGATTCACGTTTCACAATTATCAAAAAAAAAAGCAGCAATAACTGTAGATGACCAAGTTATTATTTTTAAAAATTCAATTATATTCTCTAAACCATTGGCTGTTCTTGAAAAGGGTCGTCTTTGTTTAATTTCTAAATGCGATGAAAATTTTTGTAAAATTAAAACTGGTGAATATAAAGGCTGGGTAAGAAAACAAAGTCTTTGGGGTAAACTTTAATTAAATCGGTCTTCAAGCATACAGGCAACAAGATGGATACGGTCCTGCTCACCGCCATTAAAAAAGTTATGGTACTTTGTGTTGTTGGTTATTGTAACAGATCCATCTGCAGGTAAATGCTTTGCAATATTCTCTATTACCATCATACATCCTGGATTTGTAATTATTGGAATATGTAATCTTGGTTCTGGATCCCTATGCCAGCTCAGACTTGACCTTGGTTGTTTTACTAAAAGTCTAATTCTTCCAATTTTAAAATTTTTTTTTAAATTTTTGTAAACTTCTTCAAAATAAGTGTTTTGAAATTCTTTTACTAATTGTGTATATTTTGATTCATCAATATTAACATCTCTCGATACCTCTTTTCCAGTTTCATCTGGCTTAGTCCAATAAACTCCTCTGATATTGTTACCCTTAATTGAATCTTCATCATTTGGAATTTGATTTAAGGATATAGCACCAAAATTTGAAATTCCCGGTGTGTCAAATTTTTTTTTCTTTAGTATGACTTCAAGATCTTTTCTTAGTCTTGATATGTCAAAACTTAGTTCAGGAACTTTATAGAAATCTGCAAAGTTAATATTACCCATATAATTATTACTATTTATACTAATTATTATCTAAATAAATGTGATTTTTTGTCTCTCAGTTGCTTTATTATTATATAATTAATATGTATATCAAGTAAATATTATCAAATTATGCAAAAAAATAGTTATAATTATAGTGAATTAATAGATTGTGGAAACGGAAAGCTCTTTGGAGCGGGCAATGCTAAGTTACCTCTTCCTCCAATGCTAATGTTTGACCGTATTTCTGAAATTACAAGAGATGGCGGCCTTTATAAAAAAGGTTGCATAAAAGCAGAGCTGGACATTAAAAAAGATATGTGGTTTTTTAATTGTCATTTTAAAGATGATCCGGTCATGCCTGGGTGTTTAGGTCTTGACGCTATGTGGCAACTAGTTGGCTTTTATTTAGGGTGGTTAGGTGATCCTGGTAAAGGAAGAGCTTTAGGCGTAAATGAAGTAAAGTTTACAGGAGAAGTTTTAGATACAGTAACAATAGCCACTTATGAGATTAATATGAAACGGATTTTAAGAAAAGAGGGAACTGCAGTTGGTTTAGCGGATGGAATTTTAAGTGCCGATGGTAAAGTAATTTATAAAGCTACAAATTTAAAAGTAGGAGTATTTAAATAATGAAACGAGTAGTTGTTACTGGTATTGGGATAGTTTCTTGCCTTGGAAACAATCAAAGCGAAGTGTATGATTCGCTGTTAAATACAAAGTCTGGCATAAGTTTTTCAGAGGAATACAAAAAATATAATTTTAAAAGTCAAATCTGTGGTGTTCCTAAAATTAAAGTTGAAGACCATATTGATAGAAAAATAATTAGATTTATGGGTGAAGGTTCGGCCTACAACTATATAGCAATGAAAGAAGCTGTTGCCGATTCTGGCTTAGAGGAAAAAGATGTTAGTAATGAGACCACTGGAATCATTATGGGCTCTGGAGGTCCCTCTGTTAAGAATGTAGTTCACGCAGTTGATTCCACTAGAGAAGTTGGTCCAAAAAAAATGGGTCCATTTGTTGTTCCACGTACAATGGCAAGTACGGTTTCAGCTACATTAGCTGTACCATTTAAAATTAAAGGAGTTAACTATTCAATAAGTTCCGCTTGTGCTACCAGTGGGCACTGTATTGGCAATGGAATGGAATTAATTCAATCAGGAAAACAAAAAATTGTTTTTGCTGGTGGTGGAGAAGAAATACATTGGGCTATGTCTGCTATGTTTGATGCTATGACAGCTTTATCTTCAAAATATAATGAAAACCCCGAGACTGCTTCAAGACCTTACGACAAAACTAGAGATGGATTTGTGATTGCAGGTGGAGCAGGAGTTATAGTTTTAGAAGAGTTAGAACATGCAAAAGCTAGAGGTGCCAAAATTTATGCTGAATTAACCGGTTATGGAGCAACTTCTGATGGTTATGATATGGTAGCACCTTCTGGTGAGGGAGCAGTTAGATGTATGAAAATGTCTCTTAAAACCTCAAGAAATAAAATTGATTATATAAATACTCACGGTACTTCGACACCAGTCGGAGACATTACCGAATTACGAGCAGTAAAAGAAGCTTTTGGAGACAAGATACCAAAAATAAGTTCAACAAAATCTTTGACCGGTCATCCGCTTGGTGCAGCTTCCGTTCATGAAGCAATTTATTGTTTAATTATGATGAAAAACAATTTTATAGCAGCATCTGCAAATATTACTGATATGGATGATGAAGCAAAACAATTTCCTATTGTTACCAAAGTGGAAAAAAATGTAACACTAAATTCTGTTATGTCTAATAGCTTCGGTTTTGGTGGAACAAACGCGACCTTAATTTTCGAGAAAGTTTGATTTATGAGTTTAATGAAAGGTAAAAAAGGTTTGATTATGGGTGTGGCGAATGAAAGATCTATTGCTTGGGGTATCTCTCAAAAATTAGCTGAGGCTGGAGCAGAGTTAGCATTTACGTATCTGGGTGATGCTTTGAAAAAACGAGTTATACCACTTGCTAAGTCTTTAAATTCAGACTTTACACTTAGTTGTAATGTTGAGAATAAAGAAGAAATTATAAAACTTTTCGAAGATATTAAAGCCAAGTGGGAACAGATAGATTTTGTAGTACATGCTGTTGCTTTTTCGGATAAATCTGAATTATCTGGTGAGTATTTAAATACTACGAGAGATAATTTTTTAAAGAGTATGTTAATTTCATGTTTTTCTTTTACAGAAGTAGCTAAAGAAGCTTCAAAAATAATGAAAGAAGATGGAAGTATGCTGACTTTAACTTATGAATCCACAAAAGCTATTCCGAACTATAATGTTATGGGCGTCTGTAAATCAGCTCTTGAAGCAAGTGTAAAATACCTTGCGAGAGATCTAGGTGCAAAAGGCATTAGAGTAAATGCAATCAGCGCAGGACCTATTAAAACGCTCGCGGCTTCTGCAATTGGGGATGCAAAATTCCTTTATAAATGGAATGCAGATCATTCTTTTTTAAAAAGAAATGTTGATATTAACGATGTTGGAAACTCTGCTTTGTATTTAATGAGTAACCTTGCTGCAGGTGTTACAGGTGAAATACACTATGTAGATGCTGGATATAACAAGGTTGGAATGCCAGATCCTAAGAACATTGCCTAATGTATAATTAAATTTTATTGATATTATTCTGCTGTTGCTTGCTTAATAGATAGTTTAACTTTCCCTCTATCAAAGCCTAACACTTTTACTGAAACTTCGTCTCCTTCTTTTACAACATCACCAACTTTTTCAACTCTTTTTGCTGCAAGTTCAGAAATGTGAACTAAACCATCTTGTTTTCCTAAAAAATTAACAAATGCACCAAATTCCATTACTTTAACAACTTTACCTTTATAAATTTTCCCAACTTCAGCTTTAGCTACTAAACTCTTAATAATATCGATTGCTATTTTTCTAGACTCTTCATCTGGTGCCGCTACAGTTACTTCTCCAGTATCTTTTACATCAACTTTCGCACCTGATTTTTCAACAATTTCTCTAATAGTTGCCCCACCTTTTCCTATAACAGTCGCTATGTCTTTTTTATCTACTGTTACAATTTCCATTTTAGGCGTGTGTTTAGAAAATTCTGTTCTTGATACTTTTAGAGCTTTATCCATTTCTCCAAGTATATGCTCTCTTCCACCTTTTGCCTGATCCAGAGCTTTCTCCATTATTTCAAAAGTTATACCTTCAATTTTAATATCCATTTGAAGAGAAGTTATTCCACTTTTAGTTCCTGCAACTTTAAAGTCCATGTCTCCTAGGTGGTCTTCATCTCCTAAAATGTCTGACAATACTGAAAAATCTTTTCCTTCTTTGATTAAACCCATCGCAATGCCTGCCACTGGTTCTTTCATAGGCACGCCAGCGTCCATAAGTGCTAGTGAGGTTCCACAAACAGTAGCCATTGAAGAAGATCCATTTGATTCTGTAATCTCAGATACAACTCTTAAGGTATAAGGAAAGTTTTCTGGTTTGGGCAAAGATGAATTTATTGCTCTCCATGCTAGTTTTCCATGTCCTACTTCTCTTCTACCAGTTCCTATTCTACCACATTCTCCCACCGAAAAAGGTGGAAAGTTATAATGAAGCATAAATCTGTTTCTTTGCATGCCATTTAAGCTTTCGACTCTTTGTTCGTCATCTGACATTCCCAATGTAGTCACTACTAATGCTTGAGTTTCACCTCTAGTGAATAAAGCGGAACCGTGAGTTCTTGGTAAAACTCCCACTTCGCACTTGATTTGCCTAACATCGGCTAAACCTCTTCCGTCAATTCTTTTTTTATCTTTTAGAATTGCAGTTCTAACAATATCTTTCTCGAGTGATTTTAATTGAGCCATTGCTTGGTTTTCACTAACATTTTCATCCTCTGTAAACATTTCTTTACATTTTGTTTCTGCTTCAGAAATTGCAGTAGATCTTTTCTTTTTATCTATTTCTTTAAATGCTTTTCTAAGATCAGCCTCTAAAGCCTTAACGATTTTTGCTTTAACAGCTGAATGATCTGGCACTTCAATTTTCCATTTAGGCTTCCCTGCTTTTTTGGCTAAATTTTCAATAGCTACAATAATAGGTACAAAGTTTTCATGTCCAAATTTGACAGCATCTAACATTACTTTTTCTGTTAACCCCGATGTCTCTGACTCAACCATTAAAACTGCATCTTTTGTTCCGGCAACGACTAAATCTAATTCTGATTCTTCTAATTCTTTTGGAGATGGGTTTAATAAATATTTACCATCCTTAAATCCAACTCTACTTGCAGCAATAGGACCACCAAAAGGTAATCCTGAAATAGCTAGTGCAGCAGAGGATGCAATAATTGAAAGTACATCTGCTTGGTTTTCTCCATCATAAGATAAAACTGTTGGAAGTAGTTGGACTTCATTCATAAAGCTTGAAGGAAACAAAGGCCGTATTGGTCTGTCAATTAATCTCGAAATTAACTGTTCAGACTCTGTCGGTCTTGCTTCTCTTTTGAAATAACCACCTGGTATTTTTCCTGCAGCATAATATTTTTCTTGGTAATTCACTGATAACGGAAAAAAATCTTGACCATCCCTAAGTTTTTTTGCCCCTACTACTGTGGCTATTACTACCGTTTCACCACACGTTGCTATAATGGCTCCGTCTGCTTGTCTTGCAATTTTACCGGTTTCTAATGTAATTTTTTTTCCGTTAATTTCTATTTCTTCTTTATTTATTTTGAACATTATTTCCTTAAATTTAATTGTTTAATTACTTTATTATATGAATCTGGATTTGTTTTCTTTAAATAGGCTAAAAGTTTTTTTCTTCTATTAACTGATTTTGTTAAACCCATTGTAGAATGTTTATCTTTTTTAAATTTTTTAAAGTGTTCTGATAATCTTGTTATTTTATCAGTTAGTAACCCAACTTGTACTTCTGATGAGCCTACGTCTTTTGCGTGAATAGCAAGAGATTTAATTGTTTCTGTTTTTTTCTGCATCATTTTTTTTATTTATATTAATCAATCTTTCTATCTTTTCAGCATATTCGAAAGAATTATCTTCTACAAATGCAAGTCTAGGAAGAAACTTCATATCAAGTTTTTTTGACAGTGCCCTTCTAACAAGATGTGAGAACTCCGTCAAGATACTTACTATTCTTTTAGCCTCTTTACCTCCAAGTGGTATTACATATACTCTTGCAGATTTAAGGTCTGGTGTCATTTTTACCTCTGTTACTGTTACCAGACTGGTATTTAGAGCTAAAATTTTAGCTTCGTTCCTAATAAATATTTCACCTATATTTTGCTTTATTAATTCACCAACACGAAGTTGTCTTTGAGAATATGTCGGCGATTTTTTGCCTTTACCCATTTTAAATCTGTCTATCTATCTTCTCAGACAAATAAGCTTCTATTATATCTTTCTCTTTTAAATCAATAAAATCCTTCAAGCTAATTCCACATTCTACACCATTTTTAACTTCCTTGACTTGATTCTTCTCTCTAAAAATACTTAAAATTTCTCCAGTATAAACAACGGCTCCATCACGAATTAATCTCGCTTTTGCTTTACTCGTTATTTCACCTTCTGTTACTTTTGAACCTGCTATTTTTCCCGCATCAGAGACTTTAAAAACTTTTAAAATTTCTGCCGATCCAATGACTGTTTCTTTTACTTCTGGCTCTAATAGACCTGAAAGACCTTTTTCAACAAGTTCTAATACTTCATAAATTATATTAAAATATTTAATTTCAACATGTTGTTGTTCTGCTAATTTTTTAGCTTGATTATTCGGTTTTACATTAAAACCAATCAATAGAGCGTTTGAAGCTTTGGCTAAAGATACATCTGATTCATTGATCATTCCTATATCGGCTAAAATAATATTTGCTTTTACTTCAGGGTGTTCTATCTTGTTTATAGCATTCTTTAATGCTTCACTTGATCCTT
Source organism: uncultured Pelagibacteraceae bacterium (assembly GCA_905618885.1). Classification (GTDB taxonomy): domain Bacteria; phylum Pseudomonadota; class Alphaproteobacteria; order Pelagibacterales; family Pelagibacteraceae; genus Pelagilacustribacter. Next base: position 68,198 of record CAJQTC010000005.1, on the reverse strand, counting down.
GGACATCAGACTTAACAATTATATCTAATTCTTCTTTATTGTTTAGGTTTTCAAATATTGTTGTTTTGTCTTTGACAACTGGTTTTACTATAACGGAATTACTTTTATTGAATTCAGCAATTTCTTTGGCTTTGTCCTCATTTTCTGTGACTTGAAATTCTGCTCCAGCAAATACTGACTCATTCATACCGAGTATTTCAACAGGCATAGAAGGAGAAGCTTCATCTAGTAATTTACCCTCGTAATCAATCATCGCTCTAATTTTTCCGTACGTATTTCCACAGACAAAATAGTCTGTTTTTTTAAGTATACCATTCGTAATCAATATTGTGGAGACAGGACCTTTCCCTTTGTCTATTTTAGACTCTATTACAACTCCTGTTGCCGGCCCGCTAAAAGATGCTGACAGATCTAATATTTCAGACTGAAGTGAAATATTTTCTTTTAGTTTGTCTAGGTTAATTTTTTGTGTAGCTGAAACTTCTATAAATAGAGTGTCTCCACTAAAATCTTCAGCTATCAACTCATATTTCATTAAATCATTTTTAATTTTAGTTATATTTTTATCTGGTAAGTCGCATTTGTTTATGGCTACTATAATTGGGACTTTTGCTGCTTTAGAGTGCTGTATTGCTTCAATTGTTTGGGGCATTATTCCATCATTGGCCGCAACCACCAAAACAACTATATCTGTAATCTTTGAACCTCGAGCTCTCATTTCTGTAAATGCAGCATGGCCGGGTGTATCAATGAAAGTTATTATCTCATTTTTTTTAGTTTTTACTTGATATGCACCTATGTGTTGAGTAATTCCTCCATGCTCACCAGAAACTACATTCGTATTTCTCAAGGCATCAAGTAATGATGTTTTACCATGATCTACATGGCCCATTATTGTTACAACAGGTGGTCTTTTTTTAATTTTTCCCTCTAATTGATTTTTCTTTTTCTTTATCTCTATGCCTGGTGTGGCCTCAACAATTGGATTGTGTCCAAATTCTTTTACAATGTATTCTGCAGTATCTTTATCGATTATATGATTTATTGTTGCAACTACCTTCATATTAAATAAAAATTTAATGATGTCAGCAGATCTTTCTGCCATACGATTTGAAAGTTCTTGAATTGTAATTTGCGCAGGAACATTAACGTCCTTTATTACTTTTATTACTTCTTTTTTTTCATCTGAATTTTCTGATTTTTTTACTTTTAATCTAGCTCTTTTTACAGATGCTAAACTTCTTTGTTTGATTTCAACTTCTTCTACATTCATAGCTCTTGAAACGGTAAGTTTAAAATCTCGTTTTAGAGACAGAGGATCAACCTTTAATTTGGCTTTAGTAGCTGTTTTCTCATCTTTTTTAATAAAATTTTTGGTCGCGTGCTGTTCAATAAATTTCCTTACAATAGTTTTTTTTCCTGGGTCAGGTTTTTTAGAGATTCCAGGTTTAGTGTTTAATTTATTGTCTCTTGAAGATCTAAAAGGAGTTTTTTTTTCTATAGAAAAGGTTTTTTTCCCATCGCTTGCTAGAGATGAAAGATCAATCTTTTTAGATATATTTGTTGAAATAGTTAGAGTTTTTTTTTTGTTCTTTAGATCTCCCATGAATATTTTATTTGAATACTATCTCCCTCGCAGCCATGATCAGTTGATCGGCTTCTTCTCTTGAAAGAGAGAATTCCTCCAAATATCCTTCTATTCTAATTTTTTTACCCTTTATTTCGTCAAAACCACCTATCAATTCATCCGAAGAAAGGTCTGCAAAATCACTTAATTTTTTAATATTTCTTTGTCCTAGTAAAACTAGCATTCCTTGAGTAATGCCTTTCAAATTAGCTAGAGCGTCTTCCATACCCAATTCTTTCAATCTTTTTGAAATTTCCACTTTTTCTTTAATTAAATTTTCCTTAGATCTATTGATTAACTCACTAGCAGTAGCTTCATCAATACCTTCAATTTTTGTAATTTCTTCTGGATTTGCTTGAGCTAACTCTTCAATACTTTGCATGCCCTCAGATACTAAAAGTTGACCTAGTGTTTCATCAACTTCTAAGCTTTTCACTAGATTTTCTGTTCTTTCTTTAAATTCTGCTTGTCTTCTTTCTGAATCTTCTTGGTCTGTCAGAATGTCTATTTCATAATTAGTTAGTTTTGATGCAAGTCTAACATTTTGGCCTCTTCTTCCAATGGCCTTGCTTAAATTTTCTTCAGTCAAAATTACATCAATTCTTTTATTGTCTTTATCAATCAATACTTTTTGAATTTCTGCTGGAGACAGGGACTCAGAAATTAATGTTGGTAAATCTTCTGTCCATTTTATTATATCAATTTTTTCTCCGTGTAGTTCATTAACTATAGTTTGAACTCGACTACCTCTCATACCAACGCAAGCCCCAACAGGATCAATAGAATTTTCATTTGAAAAAACACAAATTTTAGCTCTACTACCAGGATCTCTTGCGACAGCTTTTATTTCTATTATACCATCATAAATCTCGGGAACTTCTTGAAAAAATAATTTCGCTAAAAATTGTGGATGCGCTCTTGATAAAAATATTTGATGTCCTTTTAGTTCTTTTTTAACTTCATAACAATAAGCTTTAACACGATCGCCAGTTTTTAATATTTCTCTTGGAATAAGTTCATCTTTTTTTATTACTCCCTCAGCTTTTCCTAAATCTACAATTACATTTCCATATTCAAGTCTTTTTATAATTCCACTTAAAATTTGACCTTGTTTATCAATAAAATCTTCATACTGCCTATTTTTTTCAGCTTCCTTAACTCTCAGGTTTATAACTTGTTTCGCACTTTGGGCTGCTATTCTTCCAAAGTCTATTTGAGGTAAATTTTCAAATATCTGATCTCCAATTTTAAGATCTTTATTTTTCTCTATAGATATTGCATCATTTAAAATTATCTGTTTGCTAGAATCTTCTACACTGTCAACAATATCAAGAACTTTTTGAATTTGAATTTCACCATTCAAACGATCTATTATAACTCGAATATTATTTTCAGTTCCAAATTTAGTCAGAGCTGCTTTTTGTATGGCACTTTCTATTGATTCTAGAACTATTTCTTTGTCTATAGATTTTTCATTTGCCACAGCTTCTACTATTCTTAATAACTCAACCTTATCTAATCCTCTATTTAACATTTTTTCCTTTTTTAGTTTCTTCCAAAAAAAAATGGGCTAAAGCCCATTTTGTAAACATATAATTTTTTCTTATATTTAATGAAGATTTAAGGCTTTATCAAGGTTACATTTTAAAAATGTCAGTTTTATCAGTTTTTTCCCAAGAAAATTCGCCTTTATTTGTTGGCTTTCTTCCAAAATGTCCGTAAGCAGATGTAACCTCATAAATAGCTTTATTTAAACCTAACAACTCTCTTATTCCTCTTGGAGATAAATTGAAATTTTTTTCAATTTTTTTTTTTACTTCTTCATTTTTTTCTTTGTCTTTGTCTGCTAATTTTACATATATAGATAGTGGCTTCGAAACACCAATTGCATAAGCAAGTTGGATTAAACACTTGTCTGACACTCCTGCCGCTACAATATTTTTTGCTAAGTATCTAGAAACATAAGCGGCTGATCTGTCAACTTTTGTCGGATCTTTCCCAGAAAACGCTCCACCGCCATGCGGTGCAGCTCCTCCATAAGTGTCGACAATAATTTTTCTTCCAGTAAGGCCAGTATCGCCATCGGGTCCACCTATAATAAATTGACCGGTTGGATTTATATAAACTTCTTTGTTATCCAGATCTTTCAATAAGTTTTCAGGTATAGATTTCTTAATATATGGGTAAACAAGACTTCTAACTTGCTCTTGATTTAAATCTTTTGAATGCTGTGTTGAGATTACTACTGATGTAACTTTTATTGGTTTATCATTTTCATACAACATCGTAACTTGACTTTTAGAATCTGGCTCTATTCCTTTTAGAGAACCTTTTTTTCTATCTTCTGCTATCAGCCTTAGTATTTTATGAGAATAATGAATTGGCGCCGGCATCAGGTCTTCAGTTTCATTACATGCATAACCGAACATAATACCCTGGTCCCCAGCTCCTTCATCTTTATTATCTTTTGAATCAACACCCATAGCAATATCTGAAGATTGAGCATGTAAGTGTGACTCGATTTTTGTCTTCTCCTTCCAGCTAAAACCATCTTGATCGTAACCTATGTCTTTAATACAATCTCTAACTTTTTGAATTAATTCTTCTTTTTTAATTTCAGGTCCACGAATTTCTCCTGCTAAAATTACTTTATTAGTGGAAGTTAAAGTTTCACAAGCAACTCTAGAAAAAGGATCTTTTGATAGATAGGAGTCTACAACCATATCTGAAATTCTATCACAGACTTTATCTGGATGACCCTCAGAGACAGATTCGCTTGTAAATAAATAGTTATTTTTTGTCATTTTCTTTTAAAATAATAAAAGTTAAACAACATGTAAATAAAAGGACAAAAAAAATCAAATCAATTTTATATTTTAGTTTAACATTGTTTATAATTGGTACGTTAAATTCAATAACACCTTTTTCATTTGGCTTTAAAGCTTTTTTAATTATGCCTTTATTATCTACAAAAGCACTAAAACCCTTATTTGCAGATCTTACCAAATAAACATTGCTTTCTATGGCTCTAAAAATAGCTTTGGCAAAATGTTGACTGGGTCCTATTGTGTTCCCGAACCAAGCATCTTCTGAGATATTTACAATGAGATTTCTTTTATTTTGACTTAATTCAGGAAAAATTATTTCGTAACAAATTAATGGTAACATCCGTAAATTTCCCAATATAAAAATATTTTTATTAGTGCCTTTTGAAAATGAACCGTAGCCCTCTGTAATTTTTTTTAATCCAAGTTTACTTAGAATATTCTCTAACGGTAAAAACTCACCAAAAGGGACTAGTTTTGTTTTATTATACTGAAAAATTATATCTAACTTATTGTTCACGATAATTAGACTATTAAATATTTCATTACTATTTAGATATTCTTGATTTGTGCTGGATCCAAATAGTATTAAATGATTTTCTGAAAACGACTTTTCAAATAATGCTCTGTATTCTTTAATCTGATTAAGATTAAAACCAGTAAAGACTCCTTCAGGCCAAATGAAAAGTGTTTTTTTTTCTTTTTCAGGCTCACTATATTTAATTAAATTGGATAAGTTTTTACCAAGATCCGCATTAGATAAATTGTACTTTAAATCAAAATTAGGTGAAATAATTTTTGTATAAATAGAGTTGTTTGAATCCAATTTTTTATTAGATAAATCTTCGTTATTTTTTTTAATTACGGAAGAGCCGTATATATAATTACCAAAAAAAATTAAACTAATTAAAGTAAACAACAATAAATTACCTTTTTTTTTAAAAATTAATAAAAGCGGTGAGCAATAAATAATAATACAAACTAAATTAAATGAAAAGAAACCGAGATAAAATAATGACTGTAGTATCTCTGGTTTCCAGGACCACGTATAAGCCCAAATATTCCAAGGAAAGCCTGATAAAATTTTAGCACGCACATAATCCAAGAAAGCAAAAGAACTTGAGAATAATAAAATTGATGTAAAATTATTTTGCAAAAAAGGCCCGACAATTAAATTTGCTATACCAAAAAAGAGCCCAAGAAAAACAGGTAAACCAACTACTGCGACGGGAATTAAAAATTTAAAATTTTCATCGAATGTTAATGAGTGCGATATCCAGCTTGTTCCCGTTAAAAAAAAACCAATACCAAATAAATATCCAATCAAAAATAGATTTAATAAATAAGGTTTTTTCCTATAGGTATTTTTTGATTTTTTTCGCACATAAGTCGTAAGTAAAAATAAAATTGGAAATATTATAAAATTTATATAATTCAAATTATATGGCTGAAAGCTAAAAACAGTCAAAGTGCCAAGTATAAATGGAAATAATAAAGTTAAAAAAAATTTACTATTAAAAAAATTTAAAATCATATTATTCTATAGATTGTAATAATTTATTTTCTATTTTTTTCATTATAGAAAAATCAAGATTTGATTTGTGGCGATGCCCTAACAAATGAACCAATCCATGTATCCAGATTTTATCAAAATTGAAAGAGAAATTTTTATTCTTCGATTGTTGCTTTATCTTACTTAAATTAATGATTATATCACCCAGATATACTTGATTATTTTTTTTCTTTAATAATTTATTTAAAAATTTCTTTTCGTAAGAAGGAAAAGATAAAATATCTGTTGTTTTGTTTTTTTTTCTGAACCTAATGTTTAATTTTTTAATTTCACTACTCCCTGAGAGTAAAATAGTAAATTTACAATTATTTTTCTTAAGTAAATTAGTTCTTATTCCTATTTTTTTAAGTTTTTTATTTATATAAAGTTTGGGAACTTTAATAAATTTTATCCAACTTCTATTGCTGGTTATTACATCAGCTCTGATCATCGGCTTTATTTTGGTAAGCCTTGATAATTTTCGACACAAGAGGGTGCCTTACAACATCTTTATGATCAAATTCGATAATTTTTATTTCTTCAATTTTACTTAGTACACTTTTAGATTTTATTAAACCTGAATGGTTTTTATTAATTAAATCTACTTGTGAAGGGTCACCATTTACTACTAATTTCGAATTTTCTCCTATTCTAGTTAAAAACATTTTTATTTGAGTTTCAGTGGCATTTTGAGCTTCGTCTAATATTGCAAAACAATTTTTTAAAGTTCGGCCCCTCATAAATGCCAATGGTGCAATTTCAATTTCACCTGATTCTATTTTTTTATCAATTTTTTCAAATCCAAATAGTTCATATAAAGCATCGTAGAGTGGTCTTAAATATGGATCTACTTTTTCCTTCATATCTCCTGGAAGAAAACCTAATTTTTCACCTGCCTCTACTGCTGGTCTAGAAAGTATAACTCGTTCCACTTTCTTCTCCATGAGCAAGGTAACGGCAACCGATACGGCAAGAAAACTTTTACCAGTTCCGGCGGGACCTAGTGCCACGACAATATCGTTTTCTCTTAATGCTTTTATGTAGTCAGATTGTTTTTGTGATCTTGCAATTACTGATTTTCTTGGTGTTTTAATTAATTGCGCAAAAGATTGTATGTTTGAGCTGCTTTCTGTATTTAAGTTCTTATTCACAGATAAGATTATATCACTTTTTTCAATATTGTTTGTCAAAAGAAATTTGTTTATTAAGAATCTTATTGCCTCAGAAACAGTGCTAATACTCTCTGGACTTCCTTTTGCTGTAATTAAATTGCCTCTAAAAAACAAAGTAGCTTTAGATAAATTTTCTAATTTTTTAAGATTTTCGTTAAATTGACCTACAATAGATGATAAAATATTGTTATCTAGAATTTGAATAGTTAATGTCTCTTTGTCTATTCTCTTTATTATAAGTTTTTGCTCTAATTTACTTATTTCAGACATTATTTAAGCTGCAAAATTCCTTTTTTCATCGTTTGAAATTGTTCCAAATAAACTATTATGATTAAAATTGTTAACCTCAATATACATTAATTGGCCTGATAAATCTTGGTCAGATTCTACAATCACTGAATTCAAAAATTTATCTCTACCAAAGTATTTATTTTGTTTGTCTAATTTATTTTCAAAAAGTACTTCTATTGATTTACCTAAAAATTCATTTTTATATTTAGAGTTATTTTCTTCGAGTGCTGCTTGTAATCTGATTAATCTTTTTTTTGAGACATCTGGGTTAATGGTGTCTTTTTTTGGAGCTGGTGTTCCAGGTCTTGGGCTGTAAATAAAAGAATATGAGTTAATAAATTGCACGCGTTCTATTAAGTCCAATGTTTGGTTAAAATCATCCTCTGTTTCACCTGGATAACCTATAATAAAATCTGAAGAAAATCTAATATCTGGTTTAACTCTTTTAAGCTCTTCAATAATTTCATGGTATTCTAAGATGCTGTGTTTCCTATTCATAGCATTTAGAATTTTTGAGGAACCACTTTGAACCGGCAAATGAAGTATAGGCATTAGCTTATCGCAAGATTTATGAGCCTGGATTAAATCTTTTGTTACATCTTTTGGGTGCGAAGTTGTGTATCTAATTCTATTCAATTCTTTAAAATTGTTAAGTTTAACTAATAAATCAGATAGACGATAAGTATTTGTCTGATCTATATATTCGTAAGCATTCACATTTTGACCCAAAAGAGTAATTTCTTTAGAACCATTTTGTACTAATTGTTTTGCTTCTTTTACAACCTCACTAAATGATCTAGAGAACTCAGGTCCTCTTGTGTATGGCACTACACAAAAATGACAAAATTTATCGCAGCCTTCTTGAATTGTTAAATATGAAGATATTTTTGAACTTGAATTTTTAATTAGATTTAATGTATCAAACTTTTCTACCACATCAAATTCAGTACTATTTATTTTGTTTTTATTTTTATTACTTTCAATTTTTTTTATTATTTCAGGTATTAGATGGTATGATTGAGGACCAACAACCCCATCAATATATTTTTCACGATTAAGCATTTCCACACTTTCGGCTTGAGCTACACAGCCTGTAACTAAAAGCATTGGTTTTTTTCGATTTCTAAATTCTTTTTTTAATCGACCAATATCATGGTAAACTTTGTCAGTTGCTTTTTCTCTGATGTGGCAAGTATTTAATACATAGCAATCTGCATCGGAAGGATTATTAGTGGCAGTATACCCTATAGATTTAACTAAATCTAATATACGATTGCTATCGTATTCATTCATTTGACAACCAAAAGTTTTAATAAATATTTTTTTAGACAAATTATTTTTTTATTTTAGATCCATAGAGTTCAAGTTTGTGATCAACTAATTTATAACCTAATTTTTCAGCAACTTTGTTTTGTAAATTTTCTATTTCCTTATCTACAAATTCAATTATCTCGCCACTGTTTATATCGATTAAATGATCGTGATGTTCATCGGGAGATTCTTCGTATCTTGCTTTGCCACCTTTAAAATCGTGTTTTTCAACGATACCTGATTCTTCGAACAATTTTACTGTTCTGTATACTGTGGCTATACTAATTTTTTTATCAACTTTATTAACTCTTTTATGTAGCTCATCTACATCTGGATGATCTGTAGAAGCAGACATAGCTTCAGCGATTACTTTTCTTTGATCTGTTAATCTGACACCTTTGCTTATACATTTTTCTTCTATTTTGTTCATATAGTTATTTATAACTTAACTTAAATATAGTGGTTTAATCAATTTATTTTCTAATAAATTATTTTTTACTAATATTTCAATATTTTTAAGGTTGAATTGAGCTATTTTTAATTTTTTTTGACTAATATTATTAAATATTTCATCATTTATTGTTTCATGAGGTACAATAACAATAGAATCTTTTTTCTTCCAACTGCTAGAGATAATTTTTTCTGGTATAGTAAAATTAAACCCCTCATTATACTTTCCTTCTGAATAATAATAAAAATTATTTGTTTTTTGGATGGAAATAATTCTCATTTTTTGATCTAAATATGGTGCTGCATTTAACAGAAAATAATTATAACTATAAACATTTACTTTATTAACAAGCTGTATGCCTTTGGCAACAGCCAGGGCGATTCTAATACCTGAAAAACTTCCAGGGCCTGAATTTACTATAATTGAAAGCTTATTATTTATTCTAACATTGTTTTCTTTAAGAAAAGTAAGAATATCCAAGACTAAAATTTCATTTTTAACAAGATTGGTTTGTAATTTTTTAAAAAAAAATTTATTATCATTTTTTAAAGCAATGGAATCATTTAAACCTGTGCAATTAATTATTAAAAAATCTTTGATCATTTTTTTATTTTTTATATCTATGCTTTTTGGTTCCTCATCTATAGCTGATAATATAGAGGATAAAGGTGTTATTGTCCTTATGTATCATCGATTTGATGAAAACAAATATCCTTCTACCAATATAAAACTAACAGATTTTATAAAACAAATAAATCTTATAAAAAAAAATAGTTTTAGCTTTATTAATGCAAATAATTTTGAAGATAATCTCACAAAATATAAAAATAAGAAAAAAGTTTTATTAACTATAGATGATGCGTTTAAATCTTTTTATGATCACGCTTGGCCTATACTTAAAGATAATAAGATACCTTTTATATTATTTGTAAATACACGTGAGGTTGGCAGTAGTGGTTATATGACTTGGAAGCAAATTAAAGAAATATCAAGAGAAAAGTTTGTGCACATAGGAAATCATAGCTACTCTCATGATTATTTAGTTGATAAAACAGATGATGAAATTATTAATGATATAGAACTAGCCATAAAAACTTTTAAAAAAGAATTAAATTATAGTTCACCTTTTTTTTCATATCCATTTGGAGAGTATAGCAACAACTTTAAGAATGTTGTTAAAAATTTAAATTTTAAGTATGCATTTGGTCAACATTCGGGAGTTGCTGACGAAACAAAAGATTTTTATGAACTTCCTAGATTTTCTATTAATGAAAAATATGGCAAAATTGAAAGATTTGAATTAATTCTTAAAACAATTCCTTTAAAATTTAAATCAATTTTTCCAAGAGAAAAGTATATCAATAATATTAATAATCCTCCCGAAGTTACGATTGAGTTTTTTGAAGATATGAAAAATATTAAGTTATTAAATTGTTATTCGAATGAACTTAATTCATGGAGAAAATCTGAAATCAAGTTCATAAATAATTTTAAAATTAAAATTAACCTAATCGGTAAATTTACAACAGAAAGAGGAAGGATTAATTGCTCTCTAAGAGAGCCCAATGGATCTTGGCGCTGGCTTGGTATGCAATTTGTTGTCGCTGAACTGTAAGTCTAAAGTTTTAGCTGATCGGTCTTCTTGAAATCGTCTATTGTTACCGCTTCTAATTCATCTAAATCATTTTGCTCGATAATTTTTTCTAATATTCTAGTATACTCTTTGCCAGTTTGTGCATAATTTTCAAGCTCATGAATAAGTTCCAAGCCTTTCAGCTTTTTATTATTTTTTCGAATTTCAGCTCTTTTTAATCTAAAATTTTTGTAACCTCTATGTGTGTTTAAATTATTTATATACGCTTTCACTGAAGCCCTTAGCAAAGGAAACTTTAGTATTTTATGATTTTGATCTTTGGTTTTTTCTAACGGCTCAATTCCATCACCACTCCAAGTCCATTGCCCATATATCGCATTTCCTTCTAAAGCAAACCTTGAAGTTCCCCAGCCACTTTCTTTTGCTGCCTGAGCTAGTGCAATTGATGTTGGTATAATATCAATTTTTTCTATTAGCTCGCTAACATTTCTGTCTGAAACTTTATACGCTTTGTATTTTTTATTTAACCATTTTTTATTTTCTACAGATTCATTTTCCTTTAATATTTTTAACAAATACTCTCTATCTTTTTTAATTTTTTCATTTTCGGCTACAACCAAGGGTAATAGAATTTGTAAAAAAGTTTCTTTTTTGTCTTTAATACTTTTAATAGTATTTAAATCTTTAGGTAGTCTCGTAAAGTATATAGGTTTTACCTTTTTTTTATTTCTCACGTGATCAAGATCATATTCTAAATCTTCAAATAAATTTAATACTGTTTGAGTATTCAAAGTATAATCATTCTCAGGATCATAAGGTTTTTTTGAGACTTTTGATTTTTTTTTCAGATTGTTAGATAGATTTTTTTTAACAACTTCCGGATTTTTTAATATATTTTCTTTTTTTGCTTTTTTAGTATTTTCTTTTTTGTCTGATTTTATTTCTACGGATATCCTTAATCCATCTACATTAGTTATAAGGTTCTTTATATAAAAACCACTTGAGACTAACATTACTACTACGAAACTATAAACTCCTCGTAAAATAAATTTATTTATTAATTTTTCTTCAAATTTAAAATGATAAATATTATTTAAACTATTTATTATTGTTTTAGTAAGAACTTTGAAAAAATTACTTATATTGAAGATGATAAAACTGACGTAGCTATTAATGCTTTCAGATATACTTTTTGAAATTTTTCTAAAAGGTAATTTTATTGCTACTTTGTTTGGTAGGAAGCTTTTGATGTAATTAAAAAAGTTTTGTAAAGTTTTGTTAAAATTATAATTTATCGAGAAACTTTTTTTAAGAGTCGCATAAAGTGGATCTATAATTTCATTAATAACTATATGAGAGAAATATCCTCTTCTTGATGGTATTGGAACTTTGTTTTTTAATAGCTCTAGTTCTATCTCGTAAGTAGTAAGTTTTAAATTTGGATCTAAGATTTTTTCAATGTTATAAATTTTTGCTAATGCAATTATTTTTTGGCGATAGCTAATAATTTTTTTCATTTTAAATTGCCTCTACTGATTTTACTTCTTCCACATAATGACAAAGTAAATTTTGCACACCTTGTTTCAAAGTCATAAGTGAACTTGGACATCCTGAACAACTTCCTTGCAACTCAACATGTACGATCCCATTTTTAAAAGATTTAAATTTAATATCACCACCATCTTTTGCTACAGCTGGTCTAATTTTTTCGTCTAAAATCTTTATAATGCGACCCTCAATTTCTCCTGCATTCGGATTACTGTTTTCCAGATCTTTTTTTTTATTAAGTATAGGTTCGTTATTTTTTTGAAAATAATCATTCATATGCGCAATAACGGTTGGTTTTAAAACATCCCAAGTAATTTCTTTGTTTTTCTTTACCGACAGAAAGTTGTCAGAAAGAAGGATAAGCTCTACCCCTTCTAAATTAAGTAAATTTTTTATAAACTGATTTTCTATCTTACCTAGATCCTTTTTTTGAAATTCTTCAGTTCCTATTGTGGATATAGTTTTTTCTGACAAAAACTTTAATGAGTCAGGATTGGGTGTTGGTTCAGTTAATATCATGCTTGTTTATAACATTTTTACTTAAATAAATCCTACCACATTTCGTACTTCCTTGAGGTTATCTACAGCTAAAATTCTAGCTTTTTCAGTACCTTCTTTAAGGACTTTTTCTAAATAATTCTTGTCTTCTAATAAATTTTTTATCTCTTTTCCTATTGGACATATTATTTCTATTAATACTTCTGATAATTTATTTTTTAAATAAGAATAATCCTTTCCTTTAACTTCATTTATCACTTGTTCTAATGATATCTCTAATAAGTCTGAATAAATGCTAATTAAATTTAAAGCTTCTGGTTTTTTTTCTAAATCTTTTAAGTTATCAGGTATAAAAGAAGAATCTGATTTTGCCTTTTTAATTTTTTTAATTATGTCATCAGCAGAATCTTTTAAATCAATTCTGGAGTAACCCGACTCATCTGATTTACTCATTTTTTTTGTGCCATCTCTTAGACTCATAACTCTAGATATATTCTTTTGTATTAGTGGTTCAGGTATTGGAAATATATTTTTTTTAAAGTCTGTGTTAAATTTTTGTGCAATGTCCCTGCAAAGTTCTAAATGTTGTTTTTGATCTGCTCCTACTGGGACATGAGTTGCTTTGTATAACAAAATATCTGCTGCCATTAAATTTGGGTAGATATAAAGTCCTACACTTGCTTTTTCTTTGTCTTTACCGGCTTTGTCTTTAAATTGTGTCATTCTGTTCAACCATCCGACACGAGCTATACAATTAAAGATCCAAGCAAGTTCAGCGTGACCACTCACTGATGATTGGTTGAAAATAATACTTTTTTTGCTATCAAGTCCAGTTGCAAGAAAACCTGCTGTTGTTTCTAGAATATTATTTTTAAGTTCATTTGGGTCTTGAAAAACTGTAATTGCATGGAGGTCAACTACACAATAAATACACTTCGTTTGCTTCTGAAGAGTTACAAAGTTTTTAAGTGCCCCAAGATAATTACCTAAGTGCAAATTTCCTGTGGGTTGAACCCCTGAAAAAACTAATTTATTTTTATCCATTTTTAATTTGTTTCAAAGTTTTTAATTTTAAATACTCCTAGTAATCGGGCTAACACTAAGTACATAGAAGTAATTAAAATTATAATCATTATAAGATAAAATGATTTATAATAATTACTATAAATTAGCTTATCCTCAAAATACCCTAATAAGTAATAAAGCCCTAAACTCATTATTAGTGAAGAAATAAGTATCTTTATCATGTTGATAAAAAAAATATTCTTAATATTAAAATATTTTAATTTTAATAATACTATTACGTAAATTAAGACTGCCGACCAAGTAGAAATGGATGTTGCAATAGGAATAATTATAAATCCTATTTTTTTAAAATAAATTAAGGATATCAAAACATTTAAAAAGACACTAAAAAATGAAATATAAAATGGAATCCGTGTATTATCTCTTGCAAAGAAAAAATTCGAAAAAACTTTAATTAATGCAAATGCTGGAACTCCATATCCGAAGTATTTTAAAGCACTTGAAGTTAACATGACATCTTTTTCAAGAAATGATCCGTAGCCAAACAATGCATCTGTGATTTCTTTTGAGGCTATAATTAAACCAAAACATGCCGGCACAGATAAAAGCAGACAAAGTTCAAGTGATCTATTCTGTATGTTGTATACTTCGTTCCAACTACCGATTTTTATTTTTCTTGATAATTCCGGAAGTGCCACGGTACCAATTGCTATTCCTGCAATAGCTAAGTTGATTTGATAAATTCTATCAGCATAATACAAATAAGAAACAGCTCCCGCTTCAAAAGAGGCGATTATTGTACCTATAAAAATATTAATTTGAGTAACTCCTGATGAAAAAATACTTGGTAATAATTTTTTAAAAAAAAATTTTATTTTTGAATTAATTATAATTTTAAAATTAACTGAGGGCTTGTAATAATGTCTCGTAAAAAAAATCAAAAACAATAATTGAAATATACCAGCTAATGTAACGGCATATGACAGGTTTAATTCAAAATTTAAATCAAAAAAATAAGAAAACACTAGACTAAAAATCAAAAAAATATTTAGTATAATTGGGGCGGCTGCTGCTGCTGCAAATTTATTATTTGTATTTAATATTCCTGAAAAAAAAGAAGATAAACTTACAAAAAATAAAAAAGGAAAAGTTATTCTTGTCAATTCTACTGCTAAATCAAATTTTTCAATATCTTCATAAAATCCTGGTGCTATTAAGTAAACTATTGCTGGTGTAAAAATTTCTACTAGAAACACAATTCCTAATAAAATTATTATTAATAGTTTTAAGACTTCGTCTGCAAATTTTTTTCCTTCTGTTTTATTTTTTAGATTGGCTTCTGCATAACTTGGGATAAAGGCTGCGTTGAATACACCTTCTGCAAAAAGTCTCCTAAAGGTATTAGGTAGTCTAAAAGCCACAAAAAAAGCATCAGCATAAATCGATGCTCCTAAGAAAATTGCTATCAGTATATCTCTCAGGTATCCTAATAACCGGCTTACTAAAGTATAAAAACTAAAAACAGAAGCTGATGATAATAAATTCATATTGTTTTTATTTAAAAAAAATTAAATTAATGATGATTTTGTCCATTTTATATTACATACTAAATTTTTATGACAAAAAAATCTAAAATTGACCATTACTCAGATAAAGAAGCATTAGACTTTCATACACAAGGTAAGTCTGGCAAAATTGAGATAAATTCATCTAAACCTTTAATAACCAAAAGAGACTTATCGTTAGCTTATTCACCTGGTGTAGCTGTTCCGGTTAAAGAAATCGCAAAAAACCCTGAATCTGCTTATGACTACACTAGTAAAGGAAATTTAGTCGCTGTAATTAGCAACGGTTCGGCGATATTAGGTCTTGGTAATCTTGGCTCTTTAGCCTCAAAACCTGTGATGGAAGGTAAATCAGTTTTATTTAAAAGATTCGCAGATATAGACTCGATTGATATCGAGGTTGATAGCTACGATGTTAATGAAATAATTAATACTATAAAAAATATCGGTAATACTTTTGGTGGAATTAACTTAGAAGATATTGCTGCGCCTGACTGTTTTATAATAGAACAAAAGCTTAAAGAATTATTAGATATACCTGTTTTTCATGATGACCAACATGGAACTGCAATCATAACAACTGCTGCTTTAATTAACGCTCTAGATATTTCTAAAAAAAAAATCAGTGAAATAAAAGTTGTTGTTAATGGAGCTGGAGCTTCGGCTATTGCCTGTACAAATTTATTTAAACTTTCTGGAGTTAAAAATGAAAATGTAATCATGTGTGACAGATTAGGTGTTATATATAAAGGTAGAGAAAAAGTTGACCAATTTAAATCGGCCCATGCAGTCGAAACTAAACTAAGGACAATTGAAGAAGCGATGAAGGGTGCGGATGTTTTTTTAGGTCTGTCTGCTAAAGATGTAATTACAAAGGATATGATCAAGTCAATGGGGAAAAACCCTATTATTTTTGCATGCGCAAATCCGGATCCAGAAATAAAACCTGAATTAATAGATGAGGTTAGAACGGATGCTATTGTTGCTACTGGAAGATCAGACTATCCAAATCAAGTCAATAACCTTATCGGTTTTCCTTATATTTTTAGAGGAGCGCTTGATGTTAGGGCTAAAGAAATTAATGAAGAAATGAAGGTTGCAGCAGCCAAAGCGATTGCTCAATTGGCTAGAGAAGAAGTGCCCGATGAAGTTATTGCAGCTTATGGAGGGGAAAGACCACGATACGGTAAAGAATATATAATTCCATCAACATTTGATCCAAGATTAATTAGTGTAATACCTGCAGCAGTTGCTGAGGCTGCCATGAAATCGGGTGTGGCTAGAAAAAAGATTACTGATATAGAAAAATATAAAGAAGACTTGTCTCGAAGACTTGATCCTTCAATGAACATTATGCAAGGTATAAATGCCCAAATAAAAAAATCTCAAAAACGAGTTGTATTTGCTGAAGGAGAAGATCCTAATATTCTAAAAGCAGCTGTAGCTTTTAAGAACAGTAAATTAGGTGTGCCTATTTTAATTGGAAAAGAGGAAAAGGTAAAAGAACAACTAAAAAATATAGGTCTAGATGAAAACTTTAATATACAGATTGTAAGTTCAAAAGATTTAAGCAAAAGAGAAAAATACACTAAACATTTGTATAAAAAACTTCAAAGAAGTGGAATGTTAGAAAGAGAATGTGATCATTTGGTTAGAAATGACAGAGTGACATGGGGGTCATGTATGGTTGCTTGTGGTGATGCTGATGCTATGGTTACCGGCGGTACAAGACATCATGCAGCTACTATAGAAAAATTAAATAAAGTTGTAGAGTCCAGGCCAGGAGAAATAATATTTGGCCTTACAATGTTAGTGTCAAAAGGTAGAACAGTTTTCGTGTCTGATACAAATGTTCATGATAATCCAACCGCAGAACAGCTTGTTCAAATAGCAATTTCAAGTACTAGGGTTGCAAGATTATTTGGTTTTGATCCTAAAGTTGCTTTTCTTTCTCACTCAACTTTTGGTAAGCCTGCAACAGAAAGAACTAAACACGTTAGAGAAGCTATTGAATTAATGAAAACTAGAAAGGTAGATTTTGATTACGATGGAGAAATGCAGCCTGATGTTGCCTTAAATCCTGAATATAAAGAGTCCTACCCATTTTCAAAAATAGTTGGTAATGCAAATATTTTAATTATGCCTGCTCTACACAGTGCGTCTATATCTGTAAAAATAATGAAGACATTTGGTGGTGCTAAGCTAATTGGTCCACTTTTAATTGGCTTAGGACTTCCAATTGAAATTGCTCCCTTAAGATCTTCTCCTTCTGAGATTTTAAATCTTGCTTCTATCGCTGCTTATTCATCTGAGGTAATTAATTATAAAAATTAAATTTTGTTTCGACTAAGCTCGGAGACTAGATAAATAGTTGGAACAACTTCTTTTACATCGTAAATTTTTTTAGCCTCGTCTATAACTTCTTTTTTTTCTTCGACATTTGTAGCAATACCAAAAATATAAATTGTCTTATTGATTGTCTCTAGGGTGTAGTTGCCAGATTTGACTAATTTATTAAAAATTAAAGCAGTTCTTAATTGTGTCGTTATTAGGACGTCTTTTCCTGTACTTTTAAAATTAGACTTACCTTTTATTTCTATGGCATTTTTAACTGATCGCACACCTTTAGTTTCCCAAGCCATTTTTGTTATCTTAATTTTTTCTTCAGGTTCATCTACTTTACCAGTTAAGAATATTCTTCCATCTAAAATTTCAACCTGTATAAATAAAAAATATTTTTTTTCAGCTAAAGTCAATCTGGCCACTAAACTTTTTTGCATTAAAGTATCATCAATTTGCATGCCTACAGTTCTCGGGTCAAAGCCGATGCTTACACCTTTTCCAAATGTAGAAAGATTTCCACTCACACAGCTAGTCATTACTAAAACTAAAAAAGTTAAACTAATTATTTTTCTTATCATTTTTTATTTTTAAACAAATTTCATATACTTTTTTTTTTGAAATTTTCTCTTTTTTTGATATTAATTCCACAACATCTTTCAGACTATATTTTTTAAGATATTCAGTTGCTTCTACAACAATATCTAAGTCCGTTTGTGATTCATTAATAGTATAAATTTTCGATATTACAATAGTTAGTTCTCCCTTTAAAATTGTCTTAAAAGGCTTAATTGTACTTATTTTATCTCTGTAAAATGTTTCGTGTACCTTGCTAATTTCTCTAGCAATAAGAATATCTCTTCCTGAAAAATACACTTTAAAAAATTTTAAATAAAAATTTATTTTTATGCCAGGTATAAAAAATACTAAAGAAAAATTTAGATTTTTTAGACTATTAATAGTTTTAATAAGATCATTTTCAGTTTTAGGTAAAAACCCGTAAAAAAGAAACTTATCATTAAAACCTGAAATGGAAACAGCTGAGGTTATTGCTGAGGCTCCGGGTATGGGGGAAATTTCAATATTTTTTTCGATACATTTTCTGACTAATAAAAGTCCAGGGTCAGAAAGTGTGGGTGTTCCAGCGTCAGAGATTAAAGATAAAATTTTGCCTTCATTTAGATGTTCAATGACTTTTTGTAACTCTTTTTGTTCATTAAACTTATGGTATGAGACTAATTTTTTTTTAATCTTATAGTGATTTAGTAACTTTAAAGACCTTCGGGTATCTTCACATAAAATAATATCTGATTTTTTTAATACCTCTAAAGACCTTAATGTTATATCATCTAAATTTCCTATGGGTGTTGATACAATATATAGTCCTGGTTTAAGTGTACTCATAAAAAATGATTAAAAATATTATTACATTTTTATCTTATATATTTCTATTGATTAATAGTAATTTAGTTGCAGACGAAAATGACGGTAAGCTTAGGGTTGGTTTGCTTGCACCTTTTTCTGGCGCATATAAAAATCTAGGTGAATCATTACTGCTATCTACTCAACTTGCTCTTGATGAAATAGGTAGTAAAAAAATTATTATTATTCCGAGGGATAGTGGCTCTAATGATAGGAAAAGATTAAACAAAGCCATAAAAGAAATAATAAATAAAGGTGCAAAAATAATAATTGGACCTATGACTTTTTCATCTTTTACTGAGCTTGACAAATATAATGATACAATTTTTATTTCTCTATCCAATAAAGAACCGAGAATAATTAACAATGTAATCAATATAGGAATAAGTTTTGAGTCTCAAATTGAGGCTATCAAACAATTACTAGCTAAAGAGAAGAAGAAGAAAACTATAATTTTGTATCCGAAAGATGAGAATGAAAAATTTATAGATGAAAAAATTAAATCACTTAAATTGAAAAATTATAAAGTCTTTAAATACGACTCAGATCCAAGAATTCTTACAGGAGAAATAGAAAAATTAACTAATTATAGTCAGAGAAAAAGAAACCTAGAAAAAAGAAAAATTTTTTTGGAAAAAATAAATGATACAAAATCGAAAAAAGAATTAAAAATTCTTGAAAGTCTTTACACCCTAGGTTCTGTTGATTTTGATTCTATTATTATTATTGATTTTGGACATAGTCTTAAAAGTATTCTTTCTTCATTGGTTTATACCGATGTTGATGATAAAACGGTTCTTATAGCGACGGCAAATCAATGGTTTGATGAGAATATATTTCGTGAAAATTTAGTTAAAAATTTATTTTTTCCATCTGTCGATATAAAAAAATTTAAGAAATATAATAAAAAATATTTTAAAGCTTTTGGTGTTAAGCCAGACGAAATTACCATCCTAGCATATGACGCATTGGGTTTGATCTATTTTGTTTGGAGTAAAAATAATGGCATTAATTCTATAGAAGATTTTTATATTAAAGAAAAAATTAAGGGGAAAATTGGAACCTTTGAGTTTAGAAAAAAAAGAGTTTTTCAACAACTAAAAATGTATAAAACTGAAAACAATAAGTTCAAAGAATATTAACTTTATTTTTTAGCTTTTTAAAAGCTATAAATCTATGGTCTATAAGTATTTTTTTTTTTTTATTCATTTGGCCAAAGGTTTTTTTGCTACCTGTCGGCACAAAAATAGAATCATAACCGAAACCATTTTTTCCTAATATTTTTTCAGAAATATTCCCATGTATGATGCCAATTGTTGTAATGCTTTTTGTGGCGCTGTAAGAAAAAGTTAAACTACAGATAAATTTAGCTTTAGTATTTTTTATCTTTTTGTTTTTATTCTTTTGTTTTACCATTGAAATAATTTTCACCATTGCCTTATTGAAATTTCCGTATTTTTCTGCCCAACGAGCTGAATAAATACCTGGTTTATTATTAAGGCAATCAATGCAAAGTCCAGAGTCATCCGATAATGTAAAAAGATTTGACTTATTAAAAAAATATTTAGCTTTTAACACTGAATTTGATTTAAAGCTTTTTCCTGTTTCTTTAGGACTTTTAATATTAAGCTGAAAAGGAGTAATTTTTTTTATTTTTTTATTTAATAAATAACTAATTTCTTTAATTTTTCCTTTATTGTGTGTTCCTATTAATATTTCTTTAATTTTTTTCATTTCTCTCTAGTAATTTAATTATAAAACCCTATATAGCAGTTATGGAAAATGAGAACGACAATATAATTAAGGACGATCAAGCTATAGATGGTGACATTCAGCCCCTGGAGAATAACAAATCTGAAGAAATTGATGAAGCTTCTCTTGAGGATAAATTAAATGAAGCACAAGATAAGATATTACGAGCTTTAGCAGAAACAGAAAATCAGAGAAGAAGATTTGAAAGAGAAACAAAAGAAGCTTTTGAATATGGAGGTTTTAATCTTGCTAGAGAAACGTTGTCTGTTCTTGACAATCTACAAAGAGCCCACCTATCAATTAAAAACGATGAGAACTTAAAGGATAGTAAGGATCTAAATAAATTTTTAAACAATATTGAAATTATTGAAAAAGACTTAATTACTATTTTTGAAAAAAATAATATTAAAAAAATAAATTGTCTTAATGAAAAATTTGATCCCAATAACCATCAAGCTATGCTTGAAATTGAAGATGAAAAGGTTAATCCAGGAACTATTTTGCAAGAAATACAGCCCGGTTATTTCTATAAAGATAGGCTATTAAGGCCTTCGTACGTAGCCATAGCCAAAAAGAAGGATATTAAAAATAATGAAAAAGAAGAAAAATAATCAGATCTAATGGCTTGTAGAGAGATAAAAAACACCCATATATCTAGAAACAAAGGATTAATATAATGAGCAGAATAATTGGAATAGATCTTGGAACGACGAATTCATGTGTAGCAATCATGGAAGGCTCTCAAGCGAAAGTTTTAGAAAATGCAGAAGGTGCACGAACTACACCATCGATTGTAGCGTTTTTAGAGAATAATGAAAAACTTGTCGGCCAGCCAGCAAAAAGACAGGCGGTTACAAATGCTGAAGATACAATTTTTGCTTCTAAAAGACTAATAGGTAGAAGCTTTGAAGACGATTCAGTAAAAAAAGATTTAGGTAAAGTTCCCTATAAAATTATTAAATCAGATAAGGGTGAGGCGTGGATTGAAGCAAAGGGTGAAAAATATTCTCCTTCTCAAATTTCTGCTTTTGTTTTACAAAAAATGAAAGAAACTGCAGAGAAGTATTTGGGCCAAGCCGTTACGAAAGCAGTTATAACTGTTCCTGCTTATTTTAATGATGCACAGAGACAGGCAACAAAAGATGCTGGGAAAATCGCAGGACTTGAAGTTTTAAGAATTATTAACGAACCAACAGCTGCTTCGTTAGCTTATGGTTTAGATAAAAAAGGTGGACAAAAAATAGCGGTATATGATTTAGGAGGTGGAACTTTTGATGTTTCCATTCTTGAAATTGGTGATGGCGTTTTTGAAGTAAAATCTACTAACGGAGATACTTTCTTAGGTGGTGAGGATTTTGACGATGAAATCGTTAGCTATTTAATTGGTGAATTTAAAAAAGATAATGGTATTGATTTAAGATCAGACAAACTTGCCTTACAGAGATTAAAAGAAGCTGCTGAGAAAGCAAAAATTGAGTTATCATCAGCAACACAAACTGAAATTAATCTTCCGTTCATTACCGCAGATAAAACAGGTCCAAAACATGTCAATTTAAAATTTACCAGAGCTAAGTTAGAAGCGCTAGTCGAAAATCTAATAGAAAGAACTTTAGTGCCTTGCAAAACTGCCCTTAAAGACTCTGGTTTTTCTGCTGCAGAAATCAATGAGGTTGTTTTAGTTGGTGGTATGACAAGAATGCCGAAAGTTATAGAAACAGTTAAAAATTTTTTTGGCAAAGAACCCAATAAGAGTGTTAATCCTGATGAAGTAGTCGCTATGGGAGCAGCTATTCAAGCTGGTGTACTTCAAGGTGATGTTAAAGATGTCTTGTTATTAGACGTAACTCCTTTGTCATTGGGAATTGAAACACTAGGTGGAGTTTCAACTAAATTAATTGAAAAAAACACAACAATTCCAACAAAAAAAAGTCAAGTTTTTTCAACTGCTGAAGACAATCAACCAGCTGTATCAATAAGAGTACTGCAAGGTGAGAGAGAAATGGCAGCAGATAATAAATCACTTGGAAACTTTGAACTTGTCGGTATTCCACCAGCTTCGAGAGGAACCCCACAAATAGAAGTTGCTTTTGACATTGATGCTAATGGTATTGTGAGCGTTTCTGCTAAAGATAAAGGAACTGGAAAAGAACAAAAAATTCAAATTCAAGCTTCAGGTGGCTTAACAGATGAAGAGATTCAAAAAATGGTTAAAGAAGCTGAGGCAAATAAAGAAGAAGATAAAAAGAAAAGAGAAACAGTTGATACGAGAAATCAAGCGGATAGTATTATTTTTTCTACAGAAAAAAGTTTAAAAGAGCATGGTGATAAAGTAACTGAGGAAGAAAAAAAATCTATAGAAACAGGAATTTCTGATTTAAAAAAAGCTCTCGAAGGCACAGATACTGAGGAAGTCAAAAAGAAAGTTCAAGATTTGACTCAAGCTTCCATGAAACTTGGTGAAGCAGTTTATAAAAGTCAGCAAAAAGATACGTCAGAAAAAAATGATGATCAAAAAACAAAAAAAGACGATAAAGAAGATGTAAAAGAAGATGTGGTTGATGCAGATTTTGAAGACGTAAAAGACGACAAAGAAAAAAGCGCCTAAGATATATTAAAAAAGGGAACAACTTTTTGTGGCTAAAAGAGACTACTACGATATCTTAGGAGTAGATAAATCTTCTTCTAAAGAAGAAATTAAAAAAGCCTATCGTACTACGGCTTTTAAATACCATCCTGATAAAAACCCTGAAAACAAGCAAGCAGAAGATAAATTTAAAGAGGCAAGTGAGGCATACAGTGTGTTGTCGGATGATAAAAAAAAAGGCAACTACGATCAGTTTGGCCACGCAGCTTCTGAAGGAGGAGGTCAAGGATTTGGTGGATTTGATACTTCTTCTTTTTCAGATATTTTTGAAAATTTCTTTGGTGATTTTGCGGGAAGTTCTTCTAGGGGATCAGGCGGTAATAGAGGAAATGATTTAAGATATGATTTAACTATAAGTCTTGAAGACGCATATAAAGGTTTAGAGAAAAAAATAGAATACACAACATACAAAAAATGTAGTGATTGCAAAGGAAGTGGAGCGGAACCTGGATCACGACCAATAAAATGTGATTATTGTGGGGGTAATGGTAAAATTAGATCCAGCCAAGGTTTCTTTACAGTTCAACAAACTTGCCCTCAATGCAGTGGTCATGGAGAGACAATTGGTAAGGCGTGTAAGAAATGTAAGGGTAACGGAAAAGTTCAAAGCAATGAAAGTGTTTCGGTTAAAATTCCAAAAGGTGTTGATGACGGAACTAGAATAAGACTATCTGGCAAGGGAGAAGCGGGCACAAAAGGTAGTGCTAGTGGTGATTTGTATTTATTTATTTCAGTTCAAAATCATAGTCTTTTTAAAAGATCTGAAGAAAATTTATTTTTTGAATTACCTATTACATTTACAGATGCTGCTTTAGGAACAACTATCGAGGTTCCCTGTATTGACGGCAGTAAAACAAAAGTTAAAATTCCAGAAGGAACTCAATATGGCAAACAATTAAGGTTAAAAGATAAGGGCATGCCTATTTTGCGAAAAAATTCCTATGGTGGTTTATATATTAGAATTATTCCTGAGGTTCCTATATCATTATCTAAGAGACAAAAAGAACTTTTGGAAGAATTTAGAAAGCTGGAAAGCTCTAAGTTAAGTCCTTCTATAAAAAGTTTTTTTGACAAAGCTAAAAAGTTTTGGGGATCAAACTAGTGAAAAAAATAAATTTAGTAATTACAGGTTGCATGGGAAGGATGGGTCAACAACTCATAAAAACTTCTCAAAAAGATAAAAGCTTTAAACTAATAGCTCTTACAGAAAATAAAGTTATAAATAAAAAAATTAATGGGATCAAACCTGATTTAAATAACGAGTTAGCTTTCAAAAATGCAAATGTAATAATAGACTTTACTATTCCAAAATCTACTTTTGAAATTCTTAAAATTGCATCAAAATTAAAAAAAAGGGTTGTTATTGGGACTACTGGTTTTACTCAAAAAGAAGAAAAATTAATTAGAAGTTATTCAAAAAAAATTCCAATTTTAAAAGCAGGAAATATGAGTGTTGGAATTAATTTACTTATGTATTTAACAGAGATTACATCAAAATCTTTAAATAATAATTTTCTAAGTAAAATTTTTGAAATTCACCATAAAAATAAAAAAGATCATCCATCAGGTACTGCTTTAATGCTTGGCAAAGGTATATCTGACGGTAAAAATAAAAATTTCTATAAGTTAATAGGTCACAAATTCTTAAATAGAAAATCTTTTCCATATGGAAAAAAAATAAATTTCAATTCATTAAGAAAAGGTCAGGTAATTGGAGAGCATGAAGTTAAATTCTCTAGCGGTAAAGAAATAATTACCTTAAATCACGAAGCATTTGATAGGGCCCTCTATTCAGAAGGAGCATTAATAGCCGCAAAATGGCTAATGAATAAAAAGCCAGGTCTTTATTCTATGAGAAATGTTTTAGATTTTAAATAAGTTTAAATTAATGAACAAGAATAGAAAAAGTAGATTAATCTTAAAAATACTAAATAAAATTTATCCCAAAACTTCGATTCCACTTAATTATAATAATAAATTTACTTTATTAGTTTCTGTTCTTTTATCTGCTCAATGTACTGATGTTAACGTGAATAATGTGACTAGAAGTATATATCCGAAATATAATAAGCCAGAACATTTTGCTAAACTAGGTAGAAAAAAAATTGAAACTCTTATTAAAAAAATAGGAATTTTCAGAGTGAAGGCCAAAAGTATTTATCTAATGTCAAATCTGTTAATAAAAAACCACGCTAGTAGAGTGCCTAGTAGTTACGAAGAGTTGGAAAAACTACCTGGTGTAGGCCATAAAACTGCAAGTGTAGTAATGTCTCAAGGGTTTGGCCAACCAGCTTTTCCTGTGGATACACACATTCATAGACTAGCTCAAAGGTGGGGATTAACTAATGGTAAAAATGTAGTCCAAACTGAAACTGATTTAAAAAAATTATTTCCAAAAAAATCATGGAATAAGCTGCATCTTCAAATGATTTACTATGGAAGAGAATACTGTAAGGCCAGAGATTGTTATGGTACAAGTTGCAAAATTTGCACTAGTTGTTACCCTAATAGAAAAAAAAAAATTAAAACTACAAAAGCTTAATAAATATTATGAATATTTTAGGAATTGGAAATGCAATTGTTGATGTTATCTGCAAAGTAGAGGATGATTTTTTAGCAGTTAATGGTTTAATAAAAAGTACGATGAAACTAGTAGATGAAAAAGAATTTAAACAATTATTATCAAGTCTTAAAATTGAGAGAACTATAGCCGGGGGGTCTGTTGCGAATTCTATTGTGGGACTGTCCCAGCTTAAAAATGAAGTTTCATTTATTGGTAAAATTAGTGATGACAAGCTAGGAAATGAATATGAAAAAGGCTTGATGGATGAAAAAGTAAAATATTATTATAAAAAAAAAACGGAAAGTACCCCAACTGGAACTTGTTTAATTTTAATTACACCTGACTCAGAAAGGACTATGTGCACATTCCTAGGAATAGCAGGGAAAATTTCTCCTAGTGATATTGATGAGACATGTATTAAAGAAAGTAAATTAGTTTTTTTAGAAGGGTACTTGTGGGACGAAGGAGAGCCTAAAGCAGCTTTTGATAAAGCACTTAAACTATCAAATAAATCAGCTATGTCTTTATCGGATAAATTTTGTGTAGACAGACATAAAAAAGAATTTTTTGATTTGGTTAAAAATAAATTAGATATAACATTTGCTAACGAACAAGAAATAATGGAATTGATCGATGCAAAGACATTTGACGATGTAATTAATTTTGGAAAAATATTAAATAAATTATTAGTTATAACTAGATCAGATAAAGGAAGTGTTGTAATTAGTGGATCAGAAACTGTTGAGTGTGAAGCACATAAAAATCTTAAAATAGTTGACCTAACAGGAGCTGGCGATCTGTTCGCTGCAGGTTTTTTACATGGATACACTAATAAGATGTCAAATAAAGAATGCCTGCAGAAAGGTACGGAAATGGCTTCTAAAATAATTCAAAAAATTGGTGCGCGATTGGATTAACGATAAAATTACTAATTTTTATTTCTTTTAAAACTACCTTTTCCTTTTTTAGCTTTAACAATCCGTTTTCTATATTTTTTTGTAAATAAATCAATTGCTATTTTATTCCTTTTTTTCAAATTGAATAACCAACTTTTGTATTAACTATAAAATTCTTATCACTAAACTTATCGAAAATTTTTTTCCTAAGTCTATAGATGTGGGTTTCTATCGTGTGTGTATCAGCATCTTCTGAATAATTCCAAAGTTGCTTTAACAGATTTTTTTTGGTGAACGGTTTAGTTTCATTAAATAATAATTCGATTAATTGAATTTCTCGTTCAGTAACAACAATAGAAAGACTCCCTCTTTTTAATTTTTTTTTATTTTTATCTATTATATATTCTTTAATTTTAAGAGAAGAATTCTGATTAAATTTTTTAGAAATTATTAAATTTAAAACTCTATTATTAAAGTCTGATAGTGTTAATGGGAAAAAAATTTTATCAGTATGAATACATTTTTTTATAAATCCGTATTTTTCAGCTAATAGGACAGGTTTGTCGTTTACACTGTTTATTAACTTTAAATTTTCTAAGTTTTCACAAATTTCACTGTCAACTAAAAGAGCATTTATATTTGCAATTTGCTTATTAAGTGAAGTATCGTTATTAAAAAAAATTACTGAAAAATCTAAATATTCCCTAATTTCATCTAATGATTTGTTAAAGTTTTTTGTTCCAAAAACAAGTAAGCTGTTTTGCATAATTATATGAATATAAAATTAAAAAAAAAATTTTTATACTTTAATGAGTATAAGATAAAATGCGCAATAGGTAAAAGAGGAATTACAATTAAAAAGTTTGAAGGTGACAACAAAACGCCAGCTGGGGTGTTTAATTTTAAGTCTATATTTTATAGAAAAGACAGAATACCAAAAATTAAAACTAAATTAAAGAAAATCATTATTAAAAAAGATATGGGTTGGTGCGATGATTCAAGTTCAAAGTTTTACAACAAATTAATTAAGTTTCCATTTAATCTAGGAGCAGAAAAGCTTTGGTTAAATGAAAATATATATGATTTAATAATAGTAATTGATTACAACATAAAGCGTGTTGTAAAAAAAAAAGGTAGCGCGATATTTTTACATATTTCAAAAAAAAATTATGAGCCAACAAGAGGTTGTGTGGCTATTTCAAAAAAAAATATGAAAATATTAATTGCGAAAATTGATGCTAAAACAAAATTAGAAATACATTAAACTCTTTTTCCAAAAATAGAGCTGCCGAGTCTTACAAATGTTGATTCGTATTTGAGTGCTTCCTGAAAATCTCCAGACATACCCATGCTCAACTCTTTAAGTCCTAACGACTTGTTTAAAACTGCTAAATTTTTAAAGTGAATACTTTCGTTTCCGTCATTAGGTGGTATAGCCATCAAACCAATAATATTTATACTTAGCTCTTTAGTGCAATAGTAATAAAAATCATCAAGAAGATCTATTCCTATCCCTGATTTCTGTTTTTCATTACCTATGTTGACTTGTATAAAATATTTTAATTTTTTATTTGTTGCATTTTCATATTTAGCCAAACGATCTGCTAATTTCTGACTATCTAATGAATGTATGTAATCAAATAAATCTACAGCTTCTTTTACTTTATTAGATTGTAATTTTCCGATCATATGAAGGTTAATTTTTAGATTAATTTTTTTTATTTCATGCCATTTAGATTGTGCTTCTTGCACTTTATTCTCGCCAAAATGGACGTGTCCGTGATCAACTAGTGGTTTAATGTGACCATAAGTAAAGGTTTTACTAACCGCTATAATCTTTACATTGCTATTATTTATTAGAGATTTTATATTTTCAAATCTTTTAACAATTAGATTCATGCATGTTTATTATAAAGAGTAATTATTATTTATATATAGAAAATACTAGAAATCTTGATCTTAATTATATTAAAAATAATAAAAAGATTTCTATTATATATAGAAATAACAATATTCAAGAAAACAAGGAAGAATTAAATATATTTAGAAAAAAATGTCATATAAAAGGGTTTAAATTATATATCTCAAATAACGTGCGTCTTTTAAAGAATTGCAAGGCTGATGGTTTATACCTCTCTTCGTTTAATAAAAAAACCTATCTAGATAAAAGAATTAATTTAATAGGATCAGCTCACTCATTTAAAGAAATTAATGAAAAAATAAAACAAGGTTGTAAAACAATTTTTTTATCTAGACTTTTTAAAACATCTTATGAAGACAAAAAAGAGCATTTGGATATAGTTAAGTTTAATCTATTAACTAGTAAATTTAGAGCAAATATAGTGCCTTTGGGTGGCATTAGAAGTTCTAATCTTAATAAGCTTAACTTAGTAAATGGAAATGGTTTAGCTTTGTTCTCTGAGGTAAAAAAAAAGCCGGTTATTACTAACCGGCTTTTTTAATTTAAAATTTATTTACTAACTAAAACGCTACAGCAACACCAAGTGTTCTTGTATCGTCATCCGCATCTATAACATGATTAGCGTTACTTGTTTGTGCATCTTGGAATCCAATAGTCATTCCACCGATTGCATAACCTATGCTAATAGCTTTTGTTTTTTGCTTTTGATCACTTGCAGCAGCGTTGTCTATTTGACCTGTGTGCTTGTAAGACTCATATATGTTATATGATATCGAAAGTGCATCATTTACAGCATATGCTATACCCATTACATCGTCTTTGTAAAAGATTGCATCAGTAGTTGAAGCAGCTTGACCTTGGTTTTGGTATTTCTTTTGATAACCAAATTTAACCGGACCATAAGCATAGTTAAGAGCAGCAGTTAATTCATTACCATCATTAGTTGTAGCATCAGTATCTTGTTCGTAATCTGCATAACCAGTTGTTAATGTTGCTCCAGAAGCTTGTGGTATAAGACCACCTAGATCTGTTGTTATTGTAAGAGCATTTGCAGAACCTACATTACCGTTTGCATCACCAGAACTTTTATTATCTGCGTTTTTAGTGCTGTCAATTTTTGGATAATGTTTAAAGTTTACGTTACCTAGCATAGGTACGCTGAACTTAGTACCAACACCCATTTGCGAAGCGTTTGATCCAATATCAGTATATGTTCCTGAACCTGAACCGTTTGCTTCTTCATAAGCATTTGGAGTTATGTCGTCAACTGCGTCCATAGGATCGTGATCCGAACCTACGTAAACTGCTGCTAATCCCATAATGTTTCCAAATGATATTTGCGAGTTACTGAATACTAATGCATCAGTTGTATCTTGCATTACTGATACTGTAATACCGTTATCTAACTCAGTTGAACCAGCGAATTTTAATTCCTTGTCCATTCCAAGTGGGTTACCAGTTGTAGCGGTATTACCCTCTGTAGAGTAAGTAGATTCCATGTTCCCAGTTACAGTCAGTTCACCAGCGTTGGCAGTTACTGCAAATAAGAACGAAAGAGCTACTAATATTTTAGTTATTTTCATTTTATTCCTTTTATTAGTTTATTTAAATTAACTTGGGTTTTTATACTACAAACCAAAACCAGCTAGTTAGATTTCTACTGTTTTCTTGTTTTTTATGATCTCATGTGATATATATGCAACATCAGTAATTACATGAAATTGTTTGTTTTAGCCAAAAAAAAGGGCCATATACTAAGATAAATCTATGATATTTAAAAATTATCTCTCTAAACTCTTTGGTATTACTTTATTTTCACTAATATGTTTAAATTTATTAACCAATTGTTCGGTTCCTAAATTTATGAAACCAGGCAAAGTGAGCAAGGATACGCCAGTAAATGCTCGTGATCGAGCAAGAGCGAACGTAGAGTCAGGAAGAGGCATATCACTTAAAGGTGCTTTAAAAGGAGGCAACCGTGGAACAAATTACGAATTTAGTACCTCTAATCCTTTGTGGCGATCTTCATTAGAAACTTTAGATTTTTTACCTTTGACTACGGTTGATTACTCGGGAGGTATTATAATAACAGACTGGTACAATGACTCATCAACTAATGATTCTATAAAAATCACAGTTCGTTTTTTATCTAATGAAGTAAAATCTGATAGTTTAAAAATAATTATACATAAAAAGAAATGTAAAACTAATTCAAATTGTAAAATTTCAGTATCTAACTCCAAAATTAAAGAAGAATTAAATCGAACTATTCTATCTAAGGCTGCCAATTTAGAGACTGAATTAAAAAAAAAAAAATAATTTTATAAAATGGAACGACTTAACTTTCAATTAATTGAAAAAAAGTGGCAGTCCATTTTTGAAAGTAAAAAATTATATAGAGAAAAAAATAATCCAAAATTTTATTGTTTAGAAATGTTTCCTTATCCCTCTGGAAAAATTCATATGGGTCACGTTAGAAATTATACAATAGGTGACGTTATAGCTCGTTTTAAGTACCTTAATGGTTATAACGTTTTACATCCCATGGGCTGGGATTCTTTTGGTTTACCTGCTGAGAATGCCGCAAGGGAAAACAATCTACATCCTAAAGAGTGGACGGAAAAAAATATATCTCAAATGAAAAAACAACTTAAAATGTTGGGTTTATCTATTGATTGGGATCTTGAAATATCAACATGTGATGAAAATTATTATAAACATCAACAAGAGTTGTTTATTGAATTTTTTAACAAAGGGTACGTGTCCAGAAAAGAAAACTATGTAAACTGGGATCCAGTTGAACAAACTGTGCTGGCTAACGAACAGGTAGTTAATGGTAGAGGTTGGCGATCCGGGGTAATTGTGCAAAGGAAAAAAATATCCCAATGGGTTTTTAATATTACAAAATTTGCAAATGAGTTATTGAGTGATCTTAATACATTAGATAGGTGGCCTGAAAAAGTTAAATTAATGCAAAAAAACTGGATTGGAAAATCTTTAGGTTGTGAAATTAATTTCAAATTACTTGATGATAAGAGTATTAAAGTCTTTACAACAAGGCCTGATACAATATTTGGTGCATCTTTTTTGGCTATTTCAATAGATCATCCTTTATGTTCTCAATTTGAAAAAGAAAATAAATTCATAAAATTTAAAGAAGAATGTTTAAAGGTAGGAACAACTGAAGAGGCTTTAGCTGTTGCAGAAAAAAGTGGCTTTAACACTAATCTATTTGCCGTTCACCCATTTATTAAAGATAAAAAAATTCCAGTATTTGTAGCAAATTTTGTATTAATGGACTACGGAACCGGAGCTATTTTTGGTTGTCCAGCGCATGATCAAAGAGATTTAGATTTTGCTAAAAAATATAACTTAGAAATTATAGAAGTTGTTGCTGAAAATAAAGATAAACCAAAGAATTTTAAAAAAATTACAGAAGCCTACACCTCAAGTGGATTACTTGTTAATTCTGATTTCTTAAATGGCTTAGACACAGAAACAGCCAAAATAAAAATTATTAATGAAATTGAGAAGAAAAAAATTGGTCAAAAAAAAGTTTCATTTAGATTAAAAGATTGGGGAGTATCAAGACAAAGATATTGGGGCTGCCCTATACCGATGATTTATTTAGAAAATGGTAGTGTGGTTCCTGTCGAAAAAAATGAGCTACCTATAAAATTACCAGTAGACGTTGATTTAAAGAAAGGTGGAAACCCACTTGCAAACCATCCTACTTGGAAAAAAACTATTCATAAAAAAACTGGTAGCCCGGCAATTAGAGAAACGGATACGTTAGATACTTTTGTAGATTCTTCATGGTATTTTATGAGATTTTGTTCGCCGAAAAATAAGATGGAGCCATTTAATATTGATGATTTAAATTATTGGATGCCTGTTGACCAGTATATTGGTGGCGTAGAGCATGCAATTCTACATTTACTCTATTCGAGATTTTTCACGCGTGCTGTTCAAAAAAATAATCCTAAAATAAATGTAACCGAACCATTTAAGGGTCTTTTTACTCAAGGTATGGTTTGTCATGAAACATATAAAGATACTGATGGTAAATGGTTGAATCCAGAAGAAATAGAAAAAAATAACAAAAATGAGTTTGAAAAGATTGCAGATAAAACTAAAGTTACTGTTGGTCCTTCTGAGTCAATGTCTAAGTCAAAAAAAAATGTTATTGACCCTGAAATAATGATCAAGTCGTACGGTGCTGACGCTGTTAGGTGGTTTATTTTATCTGATAGTCCCCCTGAAAAAGATGTTCAATGGTCTAACCAAGGTGTTAATGCAGCTTATAAGTTTTTACAAAAGCTTTATAATTTAACCCACGTAATTATTAATCGTAAAGATCCTCAGATTAATAAAAGTGAAGATTTTGAGATTAAAATCAATAATTATATTTTAAAAATAACCAACTTAATAAAAAATTTTCAATTAAATGTGGTAGTTGCAAACATTTATAGTATCTATAGTTTATTCAATTCATCAATAAACGAAGAGATAAGCAACAAATGCTTAAATAAAAATCTCTCAAAATTAATGAAAATTCTTATACCTTTTACACCTCATCTTGCACACGAATGTTTGGAACAACTAAAGGCGAAGGATATTAATATCTGGCCACGAGTTAATAGTGAATTAAACCCAGAAGAAAAGATAAAAATTGCTGTACAAATCAATGGAAAAACAAAAGAAATCATAGAGCTAAAAAAGGACTTAAATGAAAAAAATGTTATAAATGAATGCAAAAAGATAAAGAAGATTAATGATCAATTAATAAAAAACAAAATTCAAAGAACTATATTTGTAAAAAATAGAATAATTAATTATCTTATAAAATAACTAAAATGAAAAAAAAAATTGAAATTATATTCATATTTATTCTGTGTCTGACATTAAATTCATGTGGATTTAAAAAGATTAATCAAAGAGACAACAATATAATTTATATCCAGAATATTAATATTACAGGAGATAATCGAATCTCGTATAAACTAAAAAATAACATTCTTCTAATTTCTGACAGTAAGGCAAAAAATAAATACGACATTGAAATAGTATTAAAGAAAAAAAAGACCGATAAAATAAAAGACATAGCAGGTAAAATTACAAGATATAATTTATCTATTTCTGCCTCGCTAATTTTGAAAAATCTGAACGATAATAAAATAGTACAAAAGACATTTATACGAAGTAGAGATTATGATATCTCATCAGATTACTCAAAAACGGTTACAAAAGAAAAAAGTACAATAAAAATTATTACCCAACAGTTAACAGATGATATTACGCTATTTATAAAACTATTAATGAGAAATAAATGATACTAAAAAGTTATATAGTTGAACAAAATGTAGATGTTTTAAAAAATTACCAGGCAACTTTAATTTATGGACAGAATAATGGAATAAAAAACGACATAAAAAAAAAGTTAAAAGACAAAAATGAAAATGCAGAAATAATAGTTTTTTTTGAGGATGAAGTATTAAAAAATAAAGATATTTTATATAAAAACATTATTAATGAATCACTTTTCAATAAAGAAAAAATAATCTTCATACAAGAAGCATCAGATAAAATTTATAAAGAAATTTTTGAAAGTTTAGAAAAGGAGAATAAAAATATTAAAATTTATATTTTTTCTGAGAATTTAGAAAAAAAATCAAAACTAAGGAATCTGTTTGAAAAAAATTTAAAGTTAGCAATTTTTCCTTGCTATGAAGATAATGAAAGAACTTTAATTGCTTACGTGAATAAGGAGTTGAAAAACCTTAACGGATTATCTGGTGAAATAGTTAATTTAATAATTTCTAATTCAAATATGAATCGAGTACTCATTCAAAATGAGCTAAAAAAAATTAAAAGTTTTTTTTTGGAAAAAAAAATTAATAAAACTGAAATATTAGAAATACTCAATATCAAAAGTAATAGTAATTTTGATGAAATTAGAGACAGTGCGCTAAATGGAGAAAAGAAAAAAATTAATAATTTGTTGTCAGAAATAGATCTACAGAACGAAGATAGTTTTTTTTATTTGAATAGCCTAAACTATAGAGTTGCCAAACTGAAAGACATAATTAAGATTAGTAAAGGCAATAATGTTAAATACGAAGATGCTATAGAAAACGTAAGACCACCTATTTTTTGGAAGGACAAACCCATAGTTATTAATCAACTTAAAAAATGGAGTCTAGAAAGTTTAACACAATCGGCAATAAAAATTAGTGAAACAGAGATGTTGATGAAGAAAAATTCTTTTCTTCGATATGATGTTATAATTAAAGATCTTATTATTAAACTCACCAGTAGAGCTTCTTCTATTTCTTTTTAACTAATAAATTTGACAACATTTCAAATTGATCTGGATTACTAAATTCAATTATTATTTTTCCAGAACTATTTTTTTTACTTACAATTCTGGTGTTTAAACCAAGATTTTTTTCAATTTTTTGCTGAGCCAACAATATATTAACATCGGTCTTTTTTGGAGGTTTTAATTTTTCATCTTCTTTTTCTTTTTCTCTTTTTACTAAATTTTCTATAGATCTCGCACTAAGCCTATCTTTAATTATTGAACGAGCTAACTCGATAGCATTGAACCTTCCAACTAATGGTCTTACTTGCCCAGCCGAAAGTTTACCCTCATTGACTAATTCTATTATTTCTTTAGGTAGAGTCAAAAGTCTGAGTGTATTACTAATGTGACTTCTGCTTTTACCCATAAACTCACAAATTTTCTCATGGTCGTAATTAAATTCTTTCATTAATCGATCATAACCTTTTGCCTCTTCGATAGAATTTAGATCTTCTCTTTGGATATTTTCTATAATTGCTAACTCTAAGGACTGCGTATCATTAAGATTAAGCACAACTACTGGTACTTCGTGAAGTCCTGCTTTTTGTGAAGCTAACCACCTTCTCTCACCTGCTATAATTTCGTATTCATCTTTTTTTTTACCCGGTCTGACTGCAATTGGCTGTATTAAACCATTTTTTTTTATAGATTGTGCTAATTCCTCTAATTTTTTATCATCAAACAAATTTCTTGGTTGAAATCTATTACGTGCTAGATCGCTTATGGGTAATAGTAAATATGGGTTGTTACTTTTTGTTTTTTGCGAAGAATCTTTCTTATCTGTTGAAATATCAGCTTGATCACCAAACAACGACATCAATCCTCGTCCTAAACCTTTTTTATTGTTTTCTTCTGTCATCAAATATTCTCTACATTTCCTTGCTCGATAAACTCATTGGCGAGACTGATATAAGACTGGCTGCCAAGACACATTTTATCATAAACAATGCAAGGTACACCGTGGGAGGGTGCTTCTGATAATCTTACGTTTCTTGGTATTACAGTTTTGTAAACTTTCTCCTTAAAATACTTTCTAGCCTCATCATCTACCTGAGTTGATAATTTATTTCTTTTATCAAACATGGTCAGTAGAATTCCTCTAATTTCTAAATTAGGATTTAAATTAATTTTAATTCTTTCGATTGTTTTTACTAATTGCGAAATTCCTTCTAAAGCAAAAAACTCTGTTTGTAGCGGAACCAATAATTCATCAGCGACAACTAATGACATTACGGTGAGCAAGCTTAAAGAAGGTGGACAATCAATAAAAATATTATCGTATTTATCAAATAGTTGTTTGTTTTTTTCTGTTAAAATTTCTTTTAAAAGAAAAGCTCTATTAGGATTGCTTGCAGTTTCGACCTCTAACCCAGATAAATTGACATTTGAGCCAATAATATCAAGGTTTTTTACGCAACTGTTTTGTATACATTTTTTTAGGTCAGATTGACCTATAATAGCTTTATAAATATTTTTCTCGATTTCGTTATTTGATTTTCCCAACCCGGTTGTAGCGTTTCCTTGTGGATCTAAATCTATTACTAATATTTTCTTACCAAGTTGTGCAAGCGCTGTTGATAGGTTTACTACTGTAGTAGTTTTTCCAACACCACCTTTTTGATTTATAACTGAAATTATTTTTTTCATTTTTTTTCAAAATTAATTATTACTATTTTTGAGTCTGGGCTAGTAATACTTTTTTCTAGACTATAACTGTAATTAAAATTTTTGTTAAGTTGTTTTATCTCCGATAAAGCATTTCTACCTTTTAGGATTATAAGCTTGTGACTATATTCAATGATTTCACGTGAAATGCGAATATGTTCTTCCAGTTTTTTAAAGGCTCTAGATACTACATACTCACTACTTATTTTGTGTGATCTATAATCGCCTTCGTAAATTTCTGCCTGAATATTTAGTTTTTCACATAAATTGATAAGAAACTTGGTTTTTACCCTAGATTTATCATATAATTTCACGTGAAATTTTGGATTTTTGTTAAATATTGCAAGTACTATACCTGGAAATCCGGCACCTGTACCTAGGTCTGATAAGCTAGATCCGTCATTAAAATCAATAAATTTAACTAATTGGGCCGAATCTAATACATGTCTATCCCATATATTATCTATAGTAGATTTTGCTATAAGATTAAACTTTAGGTTATATTCGATGACTTCTCTACAAAATGTATCTAGCTTGTATAGAGAATCTTGATTAAATTGAAGCTTATTTAATAGTATTGATTGTACTTCTTTTTCATTCATTAAGCAGATGCTTTATATCTGTTTTTCTTTATAAAAGCTAAGAGTATGATTGCTGCTGCTGGTGTAACTCCATCTATTCTTAGAGCCTGTCCAAGAGTTCGAGGTTTTATCAAACTGAGTTTTGATTTGATTTCATTTGAAAGACCACTAAAATTTTCATAATTGATGTCTGATGGTATTGTTATTAGTTCGTCTTTTTTGAATGCATCAATGTCGTGGGTTTGTCTTTTTAAATAACCTGAATAATGAGCATCGATTTCTACTTGATCATCTATCGATTTATCAAATTGGGGTATATCATCCCAAATTGTTCTTAATTTATTAAGTGTAATATCCTTTAGAGCTAACAACTCGATACCTCTTCTTTTAACACCATCCATTGCTATTTTAACAGAATATTTAGCAGCTGCATTAGGAGATATTAATTTAGACTGTAATACGTTGTAAACAGAAATTAGTTTTTTTTGTTTGTCAAAAAAAATCTTTTCCCTATTCTTTTGGACTAAATCAATTTTAATACCGAGTGGTGTTAATCTTTGGTCTGCATTATCTGCACGAAGAGAAAGTCTATACTCTGCTCTAGATGTAAACATCCTATATGGCTCAGATACACCTTTAGTAATAAGATCATCGATCATAACACCGATATAAGATTCTGACCTATCTAGTATAAATTCTTTCTCATTCTTAATTTTTAATGCAGCATTGACACCTGCTATCAAACCTTGCGCAGCAGCCTCTTCGTACCCCGTTGTTCCATTTATTTGTCCTGCTAAAAAAAGAGACTTAATTTTTTTTGTCTCTAATGTCGAATTTAGTTCCCTTGGATCAACGTAATCATACTCTATTGCATATCCAGCTCTAACCATTTTAACCTCCTCTAAACCCTTGATTTTACTCAAAAAATGAAGCTGAATGTCTTCAGGGAGTGAGGTCGATATACCATTTGGGTAAACAGTATTGTCGTTTAATCCTTCAGGCTCAAGAAAAATTTGATGTTGTTGTTTTTCTCTAAATTTTACTATTTTATCTTCTATAGACGGGCAATATCTTGGGCCAACACCTTTAATGTTGCCAGAGTACATAGCGCTATGATGTATATTTTCATTTATTATTTTATGTACTTCACTGTTAGTGTGAGTAACGCCACATGAGATTTGTTTATTACTCAACTTATTGGTTAAGAAAGAAAAGAAATAAGGGTCAGGGTCTGCTGCTTGCATTTCTATTTGATCGTAATTGATAGTTGTACCATCTAGCCGTGGTGGTGTTCCTGTCTTTAATCTGCCAAGTTTAATGTTATATTTTTTTAGTTGTTCACTTAGACCTGTTGAAGGCTTTTCATCATATCGTCCAGCTGGGATTTGTTTTTGACCAATGTGTATTAAACCATTTAAAAAAGTGCCAGTAGTTAAGATAAGTTGCTTACATAAGATTTTTTTTTTACTCTCACAGATAAATCCTATAACTTTATCAGTTTCGTTATCAAACAAAAACTTAATCACGGGATCCGCTACTACGGTTAGGTTTTTATAATTTAATAAAATTTTTTGCATATGCATTTTGTAAAGAGCCCTGTCTGATTGAGTCCTTGGTCCTCTTACGGCTGGACCTCTGCTTCTGTTCAATAGTCTAAATTGAATACCAGACTTGTCAGTTACAACACCCATTACACCATCAAGAGCGTCTATTTCTCTTACAAGATGTCCTTTGCCTAAGCCACCAATAGCTGGATTACATGACATCTCTCCTATAGTTTCTATTTTATGTGTAAAAAGTGCAGTATTGACGTTCATTCTGGCAGATGCTGCTGCTGCTTCGCACCCGGCATGCCCACCACCAATAACTACTACATCATAGCTCTTATCAATCATTAGCTAAATGTATTACTCTAAAAAAAATTTACAAGATCTAATTTAAATTATTTACCTATACAGAAATCTTTGAAAATAGAACCTAGAATTTCTTCAACATCTACTTTTCCAACTATACTACCAAGATGTCTGGTTGCTAATCTAAGATCTTCTGCTGCCATCTCAATATCCTTGTTTTGGTCTTTTTTAAGAAAATTATCTATTTCTTTTAGGCAGTCGATTAGTTTAACTCTGTGTCTCTCTCTTGTTACCAAAACAGTATTTGATGTTGTAAATTTAGAGCTTAAATTTTTTTTGATTTTGGTTATTAACTGGGTAATATTTTGATTATTTTTAACGGAAATTAGTACTATTTCTACGTTCTTGAAATTATGATTTTGTTTACTATCGACATCAGATTTATTTAAAACAACAATACAATTTTCGTTTATCAAATTTTTAATTTTTGGGTCTATACTTTTAGAGGAATTGTCGATCATGATTAAATTTAAATCAGATTCTTTTGATTTGTTAATGGCTAGTGAAATTCCTTTTTTTTCGATCTCATTTTCAGAATTTCGTATTCCTGCCGTATCAGCTAATATAACTGGATAACCATCAATATTTAGATAAACTTCTATAACGTCCCTGGTAGTTCCTTTTTCGGCAGAGACAATTGCTGCATCTCTCTTGGACAACAAATTAAGGAGTGATGACTTTCCAGCATTTACCTCTCCTACTATAGAAACCTTAAATCCATCTCTAATTTTTTCTCCTATGTCGTGACTTTTTAGAATTTTTTTTATATCTGTGTACACTTCTCTAATTGAATTCTGAACTTCTTTTAAAACGCTTTCTGGTAAATCATCTTCTGCAAAATCAATTTTAGCCTCTATATATGCTAAAGATTTAATAAGTTTTTCTCTTAGTTCGTTGTAATACTTTGATGCATTTCCCTGTACTAACTTTAAAGCTTGTAATCTTTGTAATTCGGTTTCAGAGTGTATCAAGTCGCCAATACTTTCAGCTTCGATGAGGTCGACTTTATTGTTTTGAAAAGCTATTTTAGTAAATTCACCTGCTTCTGCTAATCTGCAATTATCTTGTTCAGATAACACTTTTAAAAAGTATGAAATTACTGCGTTACTGCCGTGTATGTGGAATTCGACTAAATCCTCACCTGTAAAGCTATTTGGGCAAGGAAAAGACAATAACAATCCTTCGTCTATTAAAGTATTGTTTGATGGATTGTAGAATTTGCAGAGGTTTATTTCTTTAGATTTTAAATTTTTTTTTTGAGTTATCAATTCTGATATATTTAATGCGTCTTTACCTGACAGTCTAATTATCGCTATTCCAGAAGGCCCTCTGCCAGAAGAAAGTGCATAAATATTCATGTTTATTTTATTAATAACACAGATGTAGATTGTAAAAGGTTAAAAATTAGTTGGTCTTGTTCATAGACTCAAAAAAATCTGCATTATTCTTTGTGTTTTTAAGTTTTGAAATCAAAAACTCTATCCCATCCATAGTTCCCATGGGGCTGATTATTCTTCTTAAAACATTCATTTTAGATAAGTCGTCTTTTTGGAAAAGAAGTTCTTCTCTTCTCGTGCCAGATCTGGTGATGTCAAGTGCAGGGTAAATTCGTTTATCAGCAACTTTTCTATCAAGAATCAATTCACAGTTTCCTGTACCTTTAAATTCTTCAAAAATTACCTCGTCCATTCTTGAACCGGTATCTACAAGGGCAGTAGAAATAATTGTGAGCGAGCCTCCCTCTTCAATATTTCTAGCAGCACCAAAAAATCTTTTGGGTCTTTGCAGTGCATTAGCATCAACACCACCGGTTAATACTTTTCCAGAACTAGGAATAACAGCATTATAAGCCCTTCCAAGTCTTGTAATTGAGTCTAAAAGAATTACCACATCTTTTTTATGTTCGACTAACCTTTTTGCTTTCTCAATTACCATTTCAGCTACAGCAACATGACGTGAAGCCGGTTCATCAAAAGTCGAGCTAACAACCTCACCTTTTACTGATCTTTGCATGTCAGTGACTTCCTCAGGCCTTTCATCAATTAACAGTACCATCAAATAACATTCTGGGTGATTTGTTGTAATTGATTGCGCGATATTTTGTAAAATTATAGTTTTCCCGGCACGTGGGGGCGATACAATTAAAGCTCGTTGGCCTTTTCCGATAGGACTAACTAGATCAATTAATCTTGCCGTATTGTCTGGTTTCTTTTCAGCTTTATCAGCTTCTACTTCTAGTGTAATTTTTTTATTAGGATAAAGTGGCGTTAGATTATCAAAAGCAATTTTATTTCTTCCTTTTTCTGGTTCTTCAAAGTTAATTTTATTTACTTGGAGTAGGGCAAAATATCTTTCTGCATCTTTGGGTGATCTTATTTCTCCTTCTACTGTGTCTCCTGTTCTTAAGCCAAATCTTCTGATTTGACTTGGACTAACATAAATGTCATCTGGACCTGGCAAGTAATTGGACTCCATAGCTCTTAAAAACCCAAAACCATCTGGCAAAAGTTCCAATACTCCTTGGCCTGTAATCTGTTCGTTTTTCTCTGCTAGTTTTTTTAATATAGCAAAAAGGATTTCTTGCTTTCGTAAAGTGCTAGGATTTTCAATGCCAAGTTTTTCAGCTTGCGCAATAAGCTCCGCAGGATTTCGTTTTTTTAATTCTTGTAGGTTCATAGGATTGTTTGATCTTTGAGGTGTGTAGTAATAGATATATAGGTGTTTTCAGCAAGATTTCAAGCCCTATAATGGTTTATAAACAACAACAAATATAATGCTTATTAGAAGTAAAGTGGGAACCTCGTTTATTATTCTATAAAATCTAGAAGAATATTTACTGTTATTTTGCCTGAGACTTTTGAGGCAATAAAAAAGAAAAAAATGATAGGTGGTCAAAAATATTACCATTACTAATTTTAACTGAAGCCATAAATAAGTAAGACTTTCTGTCCCTATAGTTAAGATTAATAAAATCCCAAAGAACCAAGATAAAATCATCGCTGGATTCATAATATAAAAAAAAAGTCTTCTCTCCATAGTCTTAAATGTTTTTTTAATTTTGTTATCACTTCTCGTCTCTGCGTGATAAACAAATAATCTGGGTAAATAAAGTAAGCCTGCCATCCAAGAAATTACAGAAATTAAATGAAGCGACTTAAATAAAAGATAATAATTCATTTTTTATAAATTTTGAAACCTTGGACATTTTTTAAATTTATCAGGACACTTTATAGACGATGTAAACTGATTTCCACTACTAGCTAAAAGAATGCTAGATTTTAAAGAATTAATAAAATCTTTGTTTACAGTAACGGCAGGAACACGCACGTAATCTTTAGATCCATTCTCTACTGCTAGCTTTTTATATTCAATGTCCAGCTCGACCAGTGTTTCAGAATGTTCTGAAACAAAAGCAACAGGCACAACTATTATAATTTTTTGCTTTTTTGCCTCTTCTTTAATAACTGTTTCAGTAGAGGGCCCTATCCATTTTAATGGTCCAACTCGGCTTTGGTAGCTTAAGATATAATTTAAATTTGTTATTGATAACTTCCTTACTAGATGGTCAACTGTGTTTTCAACTTGCCACTGATAGGGATCTCCTTGTTTAATTTTGTTTTCTGGCAAACCATGTGCTGAGAAAATTAAAATTGTTTCTGACAATTTGTTTAAATTAATTTTTTCCCTAATTAAACTAGCATATGATAAAATAAAATTTTCTTCAGTTGGGTAACAACAGATGGTTTTAGTTTCAGTATTAAGATTTTCTTTTTTACAAATATCCGTCCATTCTTTTATAGAAGAGCCAGATGTCGCATTCGAATATTGAGGATAAAGCGGAAGTAAAATAATTTTCTGGGGATTATATTTCTTAACTTTTTTTACAACTTCAGTTGCACGTGGATTCCAACATCTCATTACAATAAAACATTTATATTCATCCTTTTCCTGTTTCAAAGTTCTCTCTATTGCATTTGCTTGTTTTTTTGTTTCTTCTAAAATTGGAGATTTACCACCCATTTCTGCATATATCGCTTTTGCGATAGGAGCTCTTTTTTTGGAAATAAACTTAGCAAGAGGATATCTAAATATTTTTGGTAAACTAATTATCGCTGGATCATTAAATAAATTAAACAAAAAGGGCTGAACAGCATCGAGGCTATCTGGCCCTCCTAAATTAAATAAAATGACAGCTTTTCTCATTTGAAATTATTAACTCTATCAATTAATTTTTGTAAAACCTCTGGGTTTGTTTCTGGCAACAAGCCGTGTCCAAGATTAAATATATAGGGATGACCTTTAAAGGCATTTAAATATTTATCCACCGCGCGAAAAATCACGTCTTCTTTTTCAAACAAGATTTTAGGATCTAAACCACCTTGAAGACAATAATTGTTTAGGTTTGTTCTGGCCCAATTAGGATTTATTTCATAGTCTAAACTCAAACAATCCGGGTTAACAATTTTTGCAAATTCAAGATATTTTTTTTTTATACCTTTAGGAAAACAAATAACTGGTATTTTTTTTTGTTTACAAAAATCTACGATTTTTTTATTTGGTTTATAACAATAATTAAATAAATTTTCCTGTGGTATTAAACCTGCCCAGGAATCAAATATTTGAACAGTATCAGCTCCTGCCTTAATCTGATTATCAATGTGAACACAAAGGAAATCAACTATTTTTTCCAGAACTATTTTAATATCAGATTCTGATTTTTTTAATTTATTAATATCTATTGTGTTTTTATCTTTTTTTAAGCCAAACATATAAACGATAAGTGTCCATGGAGCTCCTATAAAAGAAATTAAAGATTT
Source organism: uncultured Pelagibacteraceae bacterium (assembly GCA_905618885.1). GTDB lineage: Bacteria > Pseudomonadota > Alphaproteobacteria > Pelagibacterales > Pelagibacteraceae > Pelagilacustribacter. The sequence goes on along the minus strand of CAJQTC010000005.1, from coordinate 23,860 downwards.
TTCTTTATTTAAATTTTTCCTAGTCTTTTTTATAGCTTCGTATACTGGCCTAAGTTTTCCAGTAAAATCTTTTTTTTTATTACTTTGAAAATTTTTTAAATTAAATAAAGATAATTTAGGTCCTATATTTTTTTCAAATTTCACTTTTTGACCAAGACTGTAAGGAACCATTAAAATATCTGAAAAAATAATAGCAGCGTCTAATCTAAATCTTTCCATGGGTTGTAATGTAATTTTTGAACTTAGATTACTATTCAAACATAATTTAATAAAATTTTTGTTTTTAGATCTAATATTTCTGAATTCAGGGAGATATCTTCCTGCTTGTCTCATAAACCACACTGGGACACAAGATGGATCTTTGTTTAATATACAGTTTGTTAGTTTAGTCATAAATATAATAATATATTTAAAAGAATATTATTTGATATAGGTCATGTTGGTTGGTGAAATAACTATTTATACATAGTTTTTAACAACTTGTCCCTCAGGAAAAATATTTTTATTCAGATAAAATTGTAAAATGGTTAAGTTATTCACCTATAAGTAAATTTTTTTACTAATTATTAACAACTAACAAAAACTTGAAAACTTGTTAATCATTGTGGAAAAGTTTTTTGTTATAAAACCTTAAATGTATAACAAGAGGTTATAATTAAATTATTAACAGGATTACCTATGAGACATAAACACCATATTAACTTAATTTCAGATTCTACAGGAGAAACATTAGACAGACTATTTCTTGCATTAAAATCTCAGTTTTTAAATTTTAATTATGAAAAGAGAGAATATGTCTTTACTAGAACAGAGCAACAAATTGATAAAATTATAAAAGAGTGTGAAAACAAAGCAAACGCTATAATTTTATACACTGTTGTCGAAGCAAAATTAGACAAATACATAGTGCAAGAATGTAGAAAAAAAAACATACCCTGTTTTGATATTCTAGGTAATTTAATACTTAATTTTTCAAAGTTAATAAAACAAAAACCAGCGCATATACCCAGCGCTCAACATGTTTTAGATGATGAATATTATGATAAAATTGAGGCCTTACAATTTTCTATTTCTCACGATGATGGAATGAAGATTGAAGATGTGGAAAACGCTGATATTGTTTTGCTGGGGGTTAGCAGAACTAGCAAAACTCCAACGTCTATTTATTTGGCGAACAAAGGATATAAAACTTTAAATATACCCCTTGTTGGTGCGCAAAAAATTCCAGATATTTTAAAAGAAGATAACAACAATCTCTGTGTAATCGGTTTAGTTGTTGAAGCAGATCGATTATCTGATATTAGAAAGAACAGACTTGAAATCATGAGAGAAGCAAATATTCCAAATTATTCTGATCTAGATTTTATAAAAAAAGAGATCGAAGAATCAAAAAAACTTTTTAAAAAATATGAATGGCCTGTCATCGACGTAACAAGAAAATCTGTTGAAGAAACTGCTGCTACTGTAATTAAAATATTTGATATAAAAAAAAAGCTAAAGAAATGAAAATAATTTTAGCATCTAGAAGTGAAGTTAGAAAAAAAATTTTAGATGACAATAATTTATCTTGTACGGTTATTCCTTCAAATGTAGATGAAGATCAAGTTAAAGACTCACTGTTAGCAGTTGGAGCTAATCCTGAGCTAGTTTCAAAAAATTTAGCAGAACTTAAATCCACGAAAATAAGCAATAAATATCCAGATGAAATTGTATTAGGGGCAGACAGCGTTATAAGTCTAAACAATGAGTTAATTAACAAGCCCAGCAGTAGAGAAGAGGCGTTTAAAATACTAAATAAACTTAATGGATCATTACATTATTTGATAACCTCAGTATGTATTTCCAAAAATGGGGCCATGATATGGAATTTTACTGATCAATCAGAGCTGAAAATGAAAAAACTTTCTGATAATGAAATTAGTAATTATTTAAAAAAAATAAAAACAGAAACGCTGTTAGCGTACGGCGTTTATCAAATAGAAGCAGGCGGGCTTGAGCTATTCGAATCCGTCAAAGGCAATAGAGACTCCATCATGGGCTTGCCTATTAAGCAGATAATCGACTATATTAAATTAATTAAATGATTGAAAAACAATATGGTATTATTGGGAAGCCATTATCTCATTCACAATCACCAACCCTTCACAATTTTTGGTTTAATAAATATAAAATTAATGCGCACTACTCTTTGTTAGAGATCGATGAGAGTCAGGTCGAAAGTATTATAAATAAAATTAGGAAAAAAGAGTTGGAAGGAATCAACGTAACTACTCCATACAAACAGGCAGTAATTCCGTTTTTAGACACTATTATTAACGAGGCCAAGGAAACACACTCGGTAAATACGATTTATCTGAACAAAGATAATAAAGTGATTGGTGAAAATACCGATGTTTATGGTTTTAACAAATCATTCATAGACCAAATTAAAAAAGTGGATCTAACAAATAAAAAAGCACTTGTGTTAGGTGCGGGAGGCGTAACACCTTCCGTAGTTTATTGCTTAAGCAAAGCAAACGTCAAACAAATATTCATTAGCAACAAAACAATGCAAAAGGCAGAAAACATAAAGAAAAATTTCTCTTCAATTGATGTTGTTCCATGGGAAAGTGTAAGTGATGTAGTAGAAAATATGGACATTATTATTAACACTACTAGCTTGGGCATGAAAGGTGGAAATGATTTTGAAAAAGAATTTAGAAAAATTAAATTTGGAGCAATTTATTATGATGTTATATACAATCCATTAGAAACAAGAATGATTAAAAATTTCAAAAAAAAAGAGTCTAAAACTTTTAATGGTTTAGAGATGTTTATGTATCAAGGTCAAAAATCATTCTTTATTTGGAATAAAGTTCAGCCAGAAATCGATAAAGAAATAGAAAAAAAAATAATATTAGAGATAAGATGATTATTTTTGGCATCACAGGCTCAATAGCTTCTGGCAAAACCACTGTTACTAATTTAATGGCTGGGAAAAAATATCCAATATTTAGTGCCGACAAAGTTGTTTCCAACTTATATAAAAAAAAAAAATTTAATAAAATTTTAATAAAAAAATTTAAATTAGACAGTAAAAAAAAAATTAAAAATCAAATAAAAAAAATTTTAGAAAAAAATAAAAACAATCTTTCCAAGCTAGAATATATTGTTCATCCTTTTGTTCGAAAAGAGATGACAGACTTCATAAGAAAAAAAAATAAAATGTTATTTCTAGAAATACCACTGTTGATAGAAAGTAAATTAAATAAATATTTTGACAAGATAGTCTTTGTTGGAGCAAATAAAAATCTAAGATTGAAAAGATATCTTAAAAAAAAAGGTGATAAAAAAACATTTAAATTATTAGATAATCGACAACTTTCTTTTAAACTAAAAAAAAATATTTCTGATTACACAATTATTAATAATTATTCTTTGGCAACTTTAAAAAAAAATGTGAAAAGATTTATAAAAAACTATGAATGAGATTTTTTTAGACACAGAAACAACTGGGCTGTCAGTTCACGACAAGCACAGAATGGTAGAAATTGCGTGTATTGAAACGTGCAATCTAACACCTACAAATAAAATTTTTCATAAAATATTAAATCCCGAAAGAGCTGTACCGGAAGAAGCGTTTAAAATTCATGGATTTTCAACAGATTTTTTAAAAAACAAAGAAATTTTTGCCAATGTTGCAGATGAATTTTTGGAATTTATAAAGGGCAAAAAAATTATAATACATAACGCATCTTTTGATGTTGGCTTTCTTAATTATCAACTAAAACTAGTTAAAAAAAAAGAAATTATAAGAGAAAACATAATTGATAGTCTTGATGTGGCAAGAGGTAAATTTCCAGGGACATCTAACTCACTAGACGCGCTTTGCAGAAGATTTAATATAGATTTATCTAGAAGAACAAAGCACAACGCTCTTTTGGATTGTGAGCTCTTGAGAGAGGTTTATATAAATTTGTTAGATGCAAAAGAACCCAAACTCATTTTTTCAGATGAAAAACTAGAAACTGATTCAAAAAACAGGACTAATATAAAAAAAAATTATTGTAAAATAGTTGTTGAACCTACAAGTGAAGAAATTGAATTACATAAAAATTTTTTAAAAAAAGAACTTAAAAAAAATTATTACTGAATAGTTCTCTTTAGATAAAGTTCTTTAAAATCAATACTTTTTTCAATTTTAATTTTATTAAATCCTGATTTTTCAAACAACAAAACAAATAAGTTTCTAATCTCAGGATAAATTTCATTAGGAACTTTAATTAAAATAATTTCTTCCAAAGAATTTTTATTATTTAGATCTCCATCGATTTCAATAATAGTAGAAAAGACTATTTTAGTATTTATTTTTTCAAAATCACTTGTGTTGGGATTTAGAGAAAGTGTTGTTTCGACTTCAATCACATGATCTTTAAATTGGTTGCTTTTAATGTCAATATTAACTTTATAGTTTGATATATTCTTTTCTAATAAAAAAAAAACTTTAGGACTTGGTATTTCAAATTTTAAATCTTTAATATATTTGGCGACTATTTTATAATTCATCTTTTTCTTTTTTTTCGTCGATTATTTCAGCATCTATAATATTTGTTTCATTTTGTGGAGATTTTTTATATTTGTTTCTAAGCCATAAATTTATTATTATTTTTCTTGTGAAAGGGATAAGGAAAAAGAAGCCAACCGTGTCTGAAATAAAACCTGGTAAAATAAGTAAAAAAGCGGCTATAGCAATTGATGCTCCAGATAATATTTCATAAAAGGGTATCTTATTTTTGTAGAGATTAACCATACCTAATTTAATGGTATTTAATCCCTCAATTTTTGCGTAGTAAATTCCAACAATCGCAGTAAAAAAGATTATTAAAATTGTATTAAAGGCTCCAATTTGTTGTCCGATTTTAATCATAAGTGTAATTTCTAAAATTGGTAAACCAAGAATTAAGATTAAAAGTGAGTTCATTTGCTCCTTACAAAATTATATTATTAATGTATATTTATCAAATAATGAGTAACAATTTTGGCTTTATAGACATAATTTTACTAGCAATGATTGCTGGGTTTATTATTTTACGTCTAAGAAATATTTTAGGCAAAAAAACAGGCCACGAAGGTAAAACTGCGGATGTTTTTGATGAAAAAGATTACAGCCAATTTAAGCCTGAAGTAAAAAGTAAATCATTCATTAAAGAAAACTTAGAAGATAGTGAAAAAAAACTATTCTTAAAGGGAGCTCAAATTGCATATGAAAGTATTTTAACTTCTTTTGCTAATGGTGAAAAAGAAAAACTTAAGAAACTTTTGACGAAAGATATTTTTAGCAATTTTGAACAAGCAATAGATCACAGAAATAAAGAAAATATTAAGTCAGAACTTACTTTTATTGGTTTTAAAGAGTCTCAGATCGAAAAATTTGAGAAAATAAAAGATGAACTCTTCTCTACTGTTAAAATTGTTTGTGAAATTATATCAGTTAAAAAAGATAAAAATGAAGCTATTATAGAAGGTGATCCTGATAAAATTAAAACAGTAACAGATTATTGGAAATTTTCAAAAAATATATCTAGTAAAAATCCTAATTGGTATCTGGCTGAAATTATTAGTAAGTGAAAAAAAAAGGTGATATTGCTGATACAGAAAAAAAAATCTGGGAAGAATACCTTAAAAATCCAAAAGATCTTTTCGATAAAGAATTAGAAAATAAAAAATCATTTAATCAAATTAAAAGATATCGTTTTGATCTACATGGCTTCACATTACTAGAAGCAAATACAAAAATTAGAGAATTAATAATCTATTGCCAAGAAAATAATTTTAAAGAAATTTTGTTAATCACTGGCAAAGGACTACACTCAACTACTGATCAAAATACTTATGTATCAAAAGAGTTGAGTAAATTAAAATTTGCTGTTCCTCAATACATTAAAACTCAAAGAGATTTATCAGACAAAGTATTTAGTATTGAACCGGCACAACTAAACGACGGAGGCGAGGGTGCTATTATTATTAAATTAAAAAAATTATAAGATAAATTTACTAAGATCCATATCTTTTGTTAGATCACCTAAATTTTCTTCAATAAATTTTTTGTCGATTATAACTTTTTCACCTGAACGGTCTGAAGCTGTAAAACTAATATCTTCTAAAACTTTTTCTAATAGAGTATGTAGCCTTCTTGCTCCTATATTTTCAACTGATGCATTAACTTCTGCGGCCATTTTTGCCAATAAATCAATACCATCATTTGTAAATTCTAATTCGACTTTTTCTGTTTTTAACAGAGCGATGTATTGTTTAATTAAGCTGTTATCAGGTTCTCTTAAAATCCTTCTATAGTCGTCCTCTGTTAAGGCATTCAATTCTACCCTTATAGGTAAACGTCCTTGAAGTTCTGGTAACAAATCTGATGGTTTTGCAAGTTGAAAAGCACCTGAGGCAATAAATAAGATATGGTCTGTCTTTATAGGCCCATGTTTAGTATTAACCGTTGTGCCTTCGATTAATGGCAGCAGATCTCTCTGAACACCTTCTCTAGAGACGTCACCACCAGTACGATCACCACGAGCAGAAATTTTATCAATTTCATCTAAAAAAACAATACCATTATCTTCGGTTGCTTTTATAGCTTCACTTACAATTTTATCATGTTCAATCAGCTTATCCGATTCTTGTGCAATTAAGATATTGTGAGATTCTTTTACTTCCATCTTTTTTTTCTTTGCTTTCTGACCCATTGACTTTCCAAGTATTTCAGAAACATTAATCATTCCAATATTCGCACCAGACATACCCGGTATTTCAAAACCTTGCATATTTGATGGACTTTCATTTACTTCTATCTCTATTTCATTGTTATCTAAATCTCCGGTTCTAAGCCTTTTCCGAAAACTTTCTTTAGTAGCTACGCTTGCTTTACTTCCTACTAAAGCGTCTAAAACTTTTTCTTCTGCTAGTAATTGAGCTTTTACATAAACTTCTTTTCTCTTTTTTTCTTTTTCTAAAGCTATAGCTATCTCAATTAGATCTCTAATAATTTGTTCTACATCTCTTCCAACATACCCAACTTCAGTAAATCTTGTTGCTTCAACTTTAATAAAAGGTGCCTCTGCTAGTTTTGATAGTCTTCTTGAAATTTCAGTTTTACCAACTCCCGTCGGGCCAATCATTAAAATATTTTTTGGCAAAACTTCTTCACGCATTTCCTCATCAAGAGCTTGCCTTCTCCATCTGTTACGTAGTGCAATAGCAACTGCTTTTTTTGCATTTTTTTGCCCAATAACATATCGATCAAGTTCAGAAACAATTTCTCTAGGAGATAAAGCGCTTACCATAGAATTTTTTTTCATTTTAGTTTCTTTAACTAAATTTAGATTTGCAACTTTAGTTGTATCTCTCATGTTCAAACTTTTTCTATTGTAATATTACTATTTGTAAAAACACAAATTTCTGAAGCAATTTTTATAGCTTGCCGAGCAACTTCTTCTGCCGAAAGATCATTTTTGATTAATACTTTAGCCGCAGCTAAAGCATAGTTGCCACCTGATCCTATTGCGATAATATTGTCTTCTGGTTCCAACACATCACCTGTTCCAGAAATAATAAAACTATTTTCTTTATCAGCAACTGCCATCAAGGCCTCGAGCCTTCTTAAATATTTATCTGTTCTCCAATCTTTTGCCAGTTCCACGGCAGCTCTTGGAAGATTACCAGCATGTTTTTCAAGTTTAGCTTCGAGTCTTTCAAATAAAGTTAACGCGTCAGAAGTTGAGCCAGCAAAACCTGCTATGACGCCTCGTTTATTAATTTTTCTAACTTTTTTAGCATTACTTTTTAAAACTGTGTTGCCAAGGCTAACCTGGCCATCTCCAGCTACAACAGTCTCGTTGTTCTTTCTCAGCAGAACAATAGTAGTTCCATGCCATTTTTCACTAGTATTCATATATGTTGTATGTGGCAACTAATTTTAATTGTTCAATAGACATCTACCATTTATTGATAAAATGAAAATTTCTCTATATATAATTGAATAAATTCTCTTTTATTTATGAGTAGAAAAGCAAAAATTTCCAGAAAGACCAAAGAAACAAGTATTGCTGTTGAAGTTAATATTGATGGCAAAGGAGATTATAAAATTAAAACAGGCATAGGTTTCTTAGATCATATGCTGGAACAACTTTCCAAACATTCTTTAATAGACATCACCGTGAAAGCAAAAGGTGACACCCATATAGATTTACACCACACAACCGAAGACACTGGAATAGCTATTGGTGAAGCCATCAATAAAGCAGCTGGTAGTCGTAAAGGAATAAAAAGATATGCTCATGCATTAATTCCTATGGACGAAACTCTCACACGTGTTGCAATAGATGTTTCTAATAGACCTTATTTAATTTGGAAAGTTGATTTAAAAGTAGAAAAATTAGGTGAGATGGACACAGAACTTTTTAAAGAATGGTTCCAAGCTTTTTCACAATCAGCTGGAATCACTTTGCATATTGAAAACATTTATGGAGAAAATAGTCATCATAAAATTGAGTCTTGTTATAAGGGCTTAGCAAGATCTTTAAGAGATGCGTTTACAATTGATAAAAGAATAAAAAATTCTGTACCATCAACTAAAGGTAAACTTTAAATATTAATGTTATTAACCATCGTTGATTATGGAGTTGGTAACTTAAGATCAATTTCTAAATCATTAGAAAAGGCCAATTCAGAAAGTAATCTAAATTATTCAATCAAAATTAGCTCAGACATGACTGATATCAAAAAATCTGATAAATTAGTTTTACCTGGGCAAGGATCTTTCAAAGCATGTAAAGAAGGAATTAATAATATTGATGGTCTTCATAACGAATTAAACGAGAGTGTATTAAATAAAAAAAAACCAATATTTGGTATTTGTGCAGGAATGCAATTATTTGCATCTATAGGACATGAAGAAACTAAAACAGAAGGACTAAACTGGATATCAGGAGAGGTTGTTAAGTTAAAAATGAGTTCTGAGGATTTAAAAATTCCTCATATGGGATGGAATGAAATAAAAATTAAAAATACTTCCCCAGTATTTAAAAATCTTACTAACAATGACCATGTGTATTTTATTCATAGTTATGAATTCACACCTAAAGACAAAAGTGTAATATCATTAACAACTGATTATGGAAAAAATATAGTGGCGGCTGTTTCTTTTAGAAATATTTTTGGAGCTCAATTTCACCCGGAAAAGAGCCAAAGAACTGGCATTGGTATATTAAGTAACTTTTTAAAAATTTAATGAAAGTATTTCCTGCAATAGATATCAAAAACGGTAAAGTCGTAAGACTTACTAAAGGTGAGTTTGATAGTGAGAAAATTTACAATGAAAACCCTATAAATCAAGCCGAGATTTTTAAAAATGCAGGATTTAAAAATTTACATATTATCGATTTAGATGGAGCACTTGAAGGACAACTCGTAAATCTTAATGTTATTAAAAATATAATAGATAAATACAGTTTTAATTTAGAAGTTGGTGGAGGGGTAAGAAATGAATCAAGTGTCTCAAAGTTAATTGATATTGGGGTTAATAAAGTCATCTTAGGAACAGCAGCAGTAAAAGATAAAAATTTTTTAAAGCTATGTTGTAAAAGATTTCCAGACCAAATCGCCTTAGCCTTAGATGTGAGAAAAAAATATATAGCTATTTCTGGCTGGAAAGATCAAACCGCATTAAATGCATTAGATTTCCTACAAAGTGTTGAAAACTTTGGAATATCAAGAATTGTCTATACAGACATAGATAGAGACGGAACACACCTTGGGCCAAATCTTGAAGACAGCTACCTTGTGGCAAACAAAATTAATATTCCATTGGTGATTTCGGGTGGCGTAGGTTCAATACAAGATGTATATAAAATTTCAAATAAAAATATTGAGGGTGTAATTGTTGGAAAGGCAATCTATGAGAATAAAATTAATTTAGACGAATTAAGTAGAGTAAAATAATGTTAAAAAATAGAATTATTCCTTGTTTGGACGTTAGTAAAGGTAGAGTTGTTAAAGGTATTAATTTTTTAGAATTAAAAGACGCAGGAGATCCCGTAGAACAAGCTGCTTTTTACGATCAGAGCGGTGCAGATGAAATTTGTTTTCTAGATATTACAGCCAGCCACGAAAATAGAGAAACAATTATTGAAATAGTAAAAAGGACAGCTGAAAAATGTTTTGTGCCTTTAACAGTTGGTGGTGGGATAAAAAATATTCAAAACATAAGAGACTTACTATTAGCAGGTGCAGACAAAGTCTCAATTAATACAGCAGCTGTAAATGATATAAACTTTATTCAAGAAGCTTCAAAAAAATTTGGAACTCAATGTATGGTAATTGCAGTAGATGCAAAAAAAGTCTCTGAAAATAAATGGGAAATATTTACCCATGGAGGAAGAAATAATACCGGTATTAATGCAGTTGATTTTGCAAAACAAGCAGAGGATTATGGTGCTGGAGAAATACTACTAACATCAATGGATAAAGATGGAACTAAAAGCGGTTATGACATAGATCTTTTAAAAAAGGTAACAACCAATGTAAAAATACCAGTAATTGCTTCAGGCGGAGTTGGAAATTTAGATCATTTTTATGATGGTATCACATTAGGTGGAGCCAGTGCAGTATTAGCTGCATCCATTTTTCATTATGGAGAATATAGCATTAAAGAAGCCAAAGAATATTTGAATTCAAAAAAAGTACCTGTAAGATTGTAAAATGTTTGAAAATTTAGAACAGCTTATCAAAACTATTAGAGAGAGAAAAAATTCTTCCCCCGATCAATCTTATACTAATAAATTATTGAACGATAAAAACTTATGTGTCTCAAAAATAAAGGAAGAAATAGGAGAACTAATCGAAGCTGTAGAAGAAAATTCAAATAAGACACATGAAGCAGCAGATGTAATGTATCATTTAATGGTTTATCTTGAGTCGAATAGCATTAAAATAGAAGATGTAATGGAAGAGTTAAAAAAAAGACAAAAGTAGATGAGTTACGATAAGAACAATATATTTGCTAAAATTCTTAGAGGAGAGATAGCTTGTAAGAAAGTTTATGAGAATGAATTTGTGTTATCATTTTATGACATTAATCCTCAAAAAAAAATACATGTACTTGTTATTCCAAAAGGTGAATATATTAATCTAGATGATTTCGTTGATAAAGCTTCCGAAAAAGAAATAGTAGAATTCAATAAGGCAATCACGCACATCGTTAAAATGTTGAAAATTTCAAACCAAGAGGGTGGTTATCGCTTACTAAGTAATACCGGACATAATGCGGGACAAGAAGTGCCTCACCTTCATTATCATATATTTGGTGGTGAAAAAATCGGAAAAATGGTTATTTAATTTCAAATGACTAAAGTAAAAAGATTTTTTTTAGAAATAAAAAAAAAACAATTTTTAGGTAAAATTCCATCTTACCCTAAACAAATACAAATTTATCTAAATGAGGAAAAAGATATTAATATAAATAAATTTTTTTATAGAAAAATCGGCAAAGATCATTTCTGGCGTGATCGATTACTGTGGTCTGACAAAGAATGGCATAAATATGTTGATAATCTAAATTTAGAAACTGGAGTTATGAAGTTTAAAGAGGAGTTAATCGGTTTTTACGAGCAAGAGTTTCATAAAGCAAAAAATGAGATCGAACTAATACAAATGGGGATTATAGAGGAGCATCATGGTAAAAAATTTGGTTCATTTTTGTTAGAACACATAATTCACAAAGCTTTTGCTAATAATGTGGAAAGAGTATGGGTGCATACCTGCAGTTTAGATCACAAACATGCATTAGATAATTATTTATCTAAAGGTTTTAAAACTTTTAAAGAGGAAACAATTAATTTTGTTCCCTAGTTATCAAAGGGATCTTGAAATAATTTTTATCTATTTCACTATTAATATTATCAATTTTTAATGAAAAATTGATTTCATTTTGAAACTCATCCTTCATTAACCAACCCTTGAGTTCATAATTTCTTTTTTCAAAAAAAACTGTAATTGTTCTTTGGTTTTGATCTAAATAAACTAATTCAATATTTTCATTTAATATGAGATCTGAATTTTGAATTAAGTTAACTAATTTATCTTTACTTAAAATATTTAAAAATGGAGATTTTGAGATTGGATAACGATAAATTTTATCATATCTTTTTTGTAAAATTACTAATGATTTATCATTGATTATAATTTCTTTTTCAAACTCGTCATTGTATTTACATTTAAGTTTTTTATCAAACTCCAGTAAACATTTACCAGTTTCAACTTTTTTTTTAGTAATTTGTTCAAAATGAAAAGAAAAATTTTTAATTTCTGATAAACGATCAATAATAGATTGTTTTTCACTTGATTGTACGCTTAAAAAAAAATTAAAAAAAACAATAAAAGTTATTAGAGTTTTTATAAGCAAAACTTACAGAACCTCTCTTTTACCTACATGATTTGCTTTACTAACAATTCCTTTTTCTTCCATCATGTCCACAATTCTTGCTGCTCTATTGTAACCAATTTGTAATTTTCTTTGTAAAAAACTTGTTGAAGCTTTACCTTCAGTTTTTATAATATTCAAAGCTTGACTATAAAGTTCGTCAGTGTCGTCATCTGAGGCATAATCTAAATTATTATTTTTATCATTGACTGTAATTTCTTCAATATAGTCAGGTTCACCTTGTGCCCTTAAAACATTAGTAATATTTTCAATCTCTTTTTCAGAAACATAAGGCCCATGAATTCTAACTATTCTATTTGCTGAAGACATAAACAGCATATCTCCATTACCTAAAAGTTGTTCTGCCCCTTGTTCACCTAAAATTGTCCTACTGTCTATTTTAGAACTAACCCTAAAAGATATTCGTGTGGGAAAGTTTGCTTTAATTGTTCCTGTAATAACATCTACACTAGGTCTTTGGGTGGCCATTATAATATGAATACCTGCAGCTCTCGCCATCTGTGAAAGTTTTTGAATATAATTTTCTATTTCTTTACCAGCGACAAGCATTAGATCAGACATTTCGTCAACAACAACAACAATATATGGCATTTTAAGCTTATGTTTTGCGTTATATCCATCGATGTTTCTTACGCCGTCTTTGCTCATTAACTTATAACGATTGTTCATTTCTCTAACTGTCCAACCTAAAGCTGAGGCAGCTTTTTTGGAGTCAGTAATAACAGGACTTAGTAAATGTGGGATCCCTTCGTAAGCTGAAAGCTCTAACATTTTTGGATCGATTAAGATAAATTTACACAAATCGGGACTTAATCTATAAAGAAGAGATACAATAATAGTATTGATACAAACAGATTTACCTGAACCAGTTGTCCCAGCTATTAAAAGATGGGGCATAGATGTTAAATCTCCAATAATAGGCATACCCGATATACTTTTTCCTATTGCTATAGGAAGTTTAATATCTTTTTTTTGGAATTTTTCATTCTCAACTATTTCCTTTAAGTAAACACTTTCTCGAGAATCATTTGGAATTTCTATACCAACAGTGTTTTTTCCTGGTATTATTGAAACGCGCGCAGATGTAGAGCTAGTATTTCGAGCTAGATCATCAGATAAATTGATAATTTTTGAAACCTTGACTCCGGGCGCAGGTTCAAATTCATATAAACTGACAACAGGTCCATTATTAATTTTTTTAATTTTTCCATCGATACCAAAATCTAATAGTATTTTTTCTATAAACAATCCTTCAGGCCTATTTTTAGATAGATCTGATAGGTTAATTTTAGATGGATTTCTCTCTAATAAATTTAAAGAGGGAAGTTTATAATTTTTAAAACCATCATGTTTGACAGGATGTTCATTTATATTGGGTGTTTTTTCAAAAGTAAAAGTTTGCTGAGTTTTCTCTCTGATTAAATTATAATCAATTAATTCCTCTGGTTGAAGCTCATTCATTTCTAATTGATCATCTATATTTTTGTTTTTTCTAAAAATTTTCTTGAAGCCAAATAAAACATATTCAAAGTTAACATTAGAGGACAATATAAAAAAAACTAGACTTAAAACTATAAGAACAAAAGTTGTGTATTCATGTTCAATAAAAGGTAAAATATTTGTAATTTTGATATACAAAATTTGCCCAACAAAACCTGAATTTCCATTATCAATTAGCCAAAATGAATTATTATAAGTTGTGTAAAGTAAGATGCATCCAAAAAAAATATATAAAAATAAATAGAAAATTTTAAATTTTATCTTTTTAATTTCTTTTTTTATTATCAGGCTTATGCCCCATGATATTATAGTTGTTAAGATTAGGAATGAAATTAAACCAAAACTTTGCAGAAGAAAATCTGCAGTTATGCCTCCGTAAATACCCAGTAAGTTATTAACCTTAATGTCATTTGTTTCGTACAAAAGAGTAGTGTCGTTTGGAGAGTATGAAAAGAAGGATATAGCCAACAAAAGAGCTATAAAAATAAGAATTAGTCCCATTAATTCAATAGCTCGATTTTTTAAAAAATTTGTAAAGTTTTTATAAATCATTATTCATTTAACGAATCATTTAGTTTACTTTGTATCATTATTATTAAACTGATAAAATTTTTTAAATATGAACAAACAAAAAATTTGCATTATAGGAGACGGTTTAGCTGGCTTAACGACAGCAATAATATTAAGTAAAGAAAATATAAAGATCGACCTGTACTCCAATAGTTCTAAAATTTTTTTAGACAATAGAACAACAGCAATTTCTGAAAGCAACTATCAATACATTAAAGATAATTTAAATTTTAATAATCCAAATATTTTCTGGCCATGCAAAAAAATAAATTTATATTTTGAAGACAAAGAAAAAATTGTAAATTTTTTTAATTTTGAAGAAAAAAATAAAAAGTCTATGTATATTTTTCAAAATAAAGACTTAAGAAAAAAAATACAAAAAAAAATTTCAGCAACAAATAAAATAAAAATAATTCGAAAAAATATTGATAGTATTGATAATGAAGAGGGATTCATATCATATGAAAAGAAAAAAGTATTCTATGACTTAATAATTTTGTGTATAGGAGGTCGTTCAAAATTATATACGTCAATAGAGAAAGGAAGATCAATCGAAAAAAATTATGAAGAATTAGCTTTAACTGCAATTGTTAAGCACAATATTAAACTTGAAAATGCTAGCCAATTTTTTCTAAAAGAAGGACCTCTTGCAATTTTACCATTTAAGAAAAAAGTATTTTCTGTTGTATGGAGTGTTGGTACAGAATTTTTTAATTTAAATAAAAAAAATATAGAAAAAATTGTAAGCGCAAAACTCAGAATTTTACTAAAAACTAAAAGCATTAAAAATATTGCAAATATTAAGTCATTTCCAATTAATCTAAATTTAAAAACAAAGTATTTTAAAAGAAATGTTCTTATTCTTGGAGAGGGTTTGCATACAGTTCACCCTATGGCAGGACAAGGATTTAATCTAGTCTTAAGAGACATAAAAAAATTAAAAGGATTAATTTCTAAATCATTAAAACTTGGATTGTTGATTAAAGATAGTTTTATTTTAAAAGATTTTTATAATTCAAGAAAACCAGAAAATAATCTTCTTGGTTTAGGAATAAATTTAACAAATATTTTCTTTAAAGATAGTAGATATTTTTCTTCGTTAAAAAAAGTAATACTTATTAATATGAATAAATTTACTTTTATTAAAAAAATAGGTCAGTCTATATCTGACAAGGGAATTTTGTTTTAATTATTGTAAAATCGTTTTGTCTGAGGAATTTTCATGTAAATAAAACTCTATTATTTTAGACAAAATTTTTGTTTTAGAATCAACGTTGATAGACTCTAAAATTATTTGTTTTTCTACATCAGATATAGGAGCAATCATTGCTAAAGTATTAATTTTTTGATCTATATCTAGTTTTTCAAATTCAGCCCAGTTTAGTAACAATCCATTTTTTCTGAAAAATATTTTAGTTTTTTCATATATTTCTTTAATTGTTTCTAACATTATTGTTTGATCCCTCCCTGGCTCCTGATCTTCTGAAAATTTTTTATAAGATACTTCAAATTCTCTATAAATCTTATCATTATTGATTTCTGAAATTATTTCAAAACGGTTTATGCCTGTTAAGTTTACTAGCATTCTACCGTCTTTTGTTTTTTTATGTTCTGTAATTCTACCAAGACAACCAACCGAATAAACATCAGATGTATTATCTTTTGTCTGTATCATCCCCATATACTTATTTGATTTAATACAATCGTTTATTAAAGTTAAGTATCTAGGTTCAAAAATATTTAAAGGCAAATTAGTTTTTGGAAAGAAAATGACCCCACTTAGTGGAAAAACAGAAATAGTCTTAGGTAAATTTAATTTCATAATAACTAAAATTATAATAGAAAATATGACTTAACCATAGTGACAATCTTGTCAAATTTATAAATTTTGACCTATTTAAAATTAATGTACTACAATATTTATATTTTATGGATACAGGTCAGTAGTAGAGTGCCTCATTGCCAATCACACGTACTAAACTCTATTTTCTGGTAAATTTAACTAATAATATTAAAATCTTTATTAAATTTTTTAGAAATTGTCAGACCGAGACCTGGCTTATTGTCATCAAGATCAATAAATCCATTCTCCGGTTTTGGGTCACCATCAAATATATAATAAAACAACTCATTGCCAACTTCTACATCATGCACAGGAAAAAATTCTGAAATAGGACAATTTAAATTTGACATAGTTAAATGATAATTATGCATTTGACCTGCATGTGGCACTACAGGGATTTGGTATGCTTCCGCTAATGCATTAATTTTGTGTGCAGCAGTAATTCCACCAACTCTGTTTGTGTCGTATTGGATGTAGCTTACTGCTTTTAAATCTAATAATTGTCTAAATCCTAGTAAACTAAACTCATGTTCCCCACCAGAAATTGGAATTGCATTCATATTGTTAAGTTCTGCATAACCATGAATATCATCAGCTATAACAGGTTCTTCTAGCCATCTTGGATTAAATTTCATTAATTTCGGTATCATTCTTTTAGCGTAATCTAAATTCCATCCCATATAACAATCCATCATAAGATCTGTGTCTTCACCTATAACTTCTCGTAAAGCTTCTACTAACAGAATATTTTTTTTCATTCCCTCTGCTCCATCTTTTGGACCCCAACCAAATCTCATTTTGAACATTGTAAAACCTTGAGATTTATATAACTCAGCTTCTTTTTGTAAATTTTTTAAAGGTTGGCTATAAAGTTTAGAGGCATAAACAGGTATTTTTTCTTTAGTTCTTCCACCTAGTAATTTGAAGACGGGCTGCTTAGTAAGTTTTCCTATCAAATCCCAAATTGCAATATCTATTGCAGATATTGCCACCATACCAATTCCTTTTCTTCCCCAAGCGTGAGTTCTTCTATACATTTTTTCCCAAATATAATTATAATCAAAAGGACTTTCACCTATAACCAGTGGTTTCAAATATATATCTATCGCCATTTTAGTAACACGCGGTGCTAAAGCGGCATTCCCGATACCTATTGTTCCATCCTCAGTTTCAATTTCACAAACTAACCATTCATGGAATCTAAAAGATCCCATAGCATCTGATTTATCATATAGTGCGTCTGAGGCGTTTGTACAAAAATTACCTTGTGGAGGAACTGTTTTTCCTTTCCATTGATAGACTGAAGTTTTGATGCTTTTTATTTTACTCATTAATTTTGTTCTTG
Source organism: uncultured Pelagibacteraceae bacterium (assembly GCA_905618885.1). Taxonomy (GTDB): domain Bacteria; phylum Pseudomonadota; class Alphaproteobacteria; order Pelagibacterales; family Pelagibacteraceae; genus Pelagilacustribacter. The sequence goes on along the minus strand of CAJQTC010000005.1, from coordinate 6,118 downwards.
CACATTTGAACTACAATTTTGAAAGACTGTAAAGTTGGTTCTAAATTAGCAATATTTTTCCCCGCTATATCAAAAGCAGTTCCATGTGCAGGAGTAGTTATAGGAACAGGTAGCCCACCTTGAACAGTTATACCTCTGTCAAAACCAAAAGCTTTAAGACCTGACTGTAGTGCATCATGGTACATTCCAACAATACAATCGTGATTTTTATTTTTAAAAGATGTAATAAAAGAGGTATCACAAGGTAAAGGACCATCTGCGTTGATACCTAAACTTTTTGCCTCATTTATTGCTGGAATAATCTCTAGCTCCTCTTCATCTCCAAATTCAGCATGTGGATTAAGTGCTTGAACAGCTACTCTAGGATTCTTAATCCCATTTAATTTCATTGCTTCGTTAATTAATTTAATTGGTTTCATTATGTTATCTTTTTTTATATGCTGGGGCACTTCTTTAATTGGTATATGAGACGTTACTCTTGCGGTCCAAAAATTATCAATTACGTTAAATTCACAAAAGAAATTTTTAACATTCAATCGGTCAGCCATTAGATGAAGCTCGTCTTGGTACTTACTTCCACCAAGTTTCATACTTGTCTTATTAAAAGGTGCAAAAACTATAGCGTCGATTTTTTTCGTCTTGGCTAAATCCAAAGCATAATTAAGTGCTTTTAGAACACTTTGTCCTGACTCAGAAGAAGGTTTAGAGATCACATAGTTATTATTTTTACCTTCTGAAATATCTAAAAAAAATTTATTTTTACCATTAAATTTTACCTGTTCATGACTACTCACATATTCTAAATCTGAATTAAATCCAGTTAACCTGTCAGCTTCATGAAGAATGTTTTTTTCACCTATTATAAGAATATTTACTTCCTTTACTTCTTGCTGGTGCAAAAGCTTTGAAATCAGCTCAGGACCTATACCGGACGGGTCTCCTAGTAGTATACCAATTATTGGCCTATTGTTTTCCATAAAACTTTTTGACTCTTTATACCAGACTATGTTTAAATTCTTAATAATAAAAAGTAAATTAACAAGGGGTAAAAAATGAAAAAAACGTTAAAAACTTTGTTAGCAGCAATTGTTCTGATAGTGGAAATTCCATTTTTAAGTTCATGGGCGCTAGCCGACAATCATCCTATACAAGCAATAACACATGCTGGTTTTGGTGGTGGTACAGATGTCACTACAAGAATGATGCTTTTAAGAGCTCGAAGAGTCCTTAAACAAGACATGCAATTAGTAAATAAAAAAGGTGGTGGAGGAGCTACATCTATGGATTATATGATGTCATTACCTGCAGATGGTCAGCACACTTTAACATGGACTACAGGTCATGCTGTGTCTATGGCTTTAGGAAAAACTAAAGTTAAATTAAGTGACATGCAACCTTTAGCAAGAGGAACAGATGATCCTCAACTACTTGTAGTTAGTTGTAAGTCAGACATTAAAGACGCAAAAAAATTTATATCAGTTCAAAAGTCTAAATCACTAAAGTATGGAACGACTCATACAGGTGGAATTGATGATGTAAGTGCTATTGCTTTTACAAAAAAAGGAAAACTAAAAGATCCGATAATTGTTGCTTACAAAGGTGTTGCACCAATTAAAACAAACCTTATCAAAGGAGATATTGATGTAGGTGTTTTAAATCTTGGTGAGGCACTAACAGAAATCAATGACGGTAAACTTTGTGTTTCAGTAGTGTTAGCAAATAAAAGAATGTCAAAAATAGGCAAAGTACCAACAGCAAAAGAGATGGGTATACCAGTGTCACTCTCTACTGTTAGAGGTTTTGTAACAAAAAAAGGTGTTTCAGCTGACAGAGCAAAAACCTTAGAGAATGGCATGATGAAAGCAATGGGCCATAACTATTACAAAAATTTCTTAACAGAAATTGGACTAGATGATACTAGTGTTGTCGGGGCTGAAGAGTGGGGTAAGCAAATGGAAGAAATGCTTAAAGAAATGACCGCTCAGCTAAAAGCATTAGGTTATACTAAGTAGTATTTGAAATTACATATTCGACAAAATGAAGAATGTGCAAAATAAAAAAAGGGCGGACGCAGGCAGTTTGCCCTTTTTTTTAAAAAGTTCATTTAAAGTTTCGTTTATCATAATTTTTGTTTCTTTAATTTTATTATTTACAACATTCTCTTTTGATGCTGTTCCACCAATATTAAATAGAGGAATACAACCAGCTACCTTTCCTAAAGGATTATTGGTGCTAATAATCTTTCTTACTTTAATTGTTTATTTTTTATCTTTAAAGAATCCCTGGAAAACAGAAAAAATATTGCCTAATACATTTTTTAAAACTTTATATAGTTTTATTTTATTTATTATTATTGCAAAAACTTTAGATTTCTTTTTAGCAATTTCATTACTTTCGCTGCTTGTTGCTTACTTTTGGGGCGAAACAAGGATTTTTTACTTATTTTTAGTAAGCATTGTTTTTCCATGTATTGTATTCGTTTTTTTTGAGACAATTCTAGGATTAAGATTTCCCTCAGGAATAATTACTAATATTTATTATAATTAATATGGAAAATTTATATTTAATGATGGTCCCTTTGTTTAGCGCAAAACTAATGTTGGTGCTGATATTTGGTACCTTATTTGGTTTGATTTTAGGTGTATTGCCAGGTTTGGGCCCCACAACCGGGGGTGCATTAATTTTACCCTTTACTATGACCCTTGAACCTTTATCTGCAATAATACTTTTAACTTCGATTTATTGTGCGGGAACTTATGGAGGAGCAATAACAGCAATATTAATCAATACACCTGGAACGCCTGCAGCAGCAGCAACTTGCCTTGATGGTTATCCATTAGCTCAAAAAGGTGAAGCCGGCAGAGCATTAGGCATGGCAACAGTCTCAAGTACTATTGGAGGTATATTTTCTGTTATAGTATTAGTTTTTTTTGCACCACTATTAGCCCAGCTAGCTTATGAGTTTGGTCAACCGGAATACTTTGCTTTAGCTATTTTTGGTTTAACAATGTTAGCGTCGATAGGCGACGGCAGCCCAATTAAAAATTTAATTGCAGGATCATTTGGAATTTTAATTTCCACTATAGGAAAAGATTTCATGACTTCCATTGATCGATTCACGTTTGGAATAAACGAACTGACAGAAGGAATAGGCTTTATACCTGTTGTTGTAGGTCTTTTTGCTATTAGCGAGCTTTTAACTCAATCAACTATGTTAGATCAGGTATTTAAAAGAGTAGCTTTGAATGCTGTGAAACTACCTACTATTAGTGATTACAAACTGACTTGGAAAACAATTTTAAGATCATCGGGTATTGGTTCATTCATAGGTGTGTTACCAGCTGAAGGAGGAACGGTGGCTTCTTTGATCGGTTACTCTGAAGCAAAACGATGGTCAAAAAATCCTGATGAATTTGGTAAAGGATCTATAGAGGGTATAGCCGGAGCTGAAGCTGCAAACAATGCAGCAACCGGTGGAGCGATGGTACCAACTTTAGCATTAGGAATACCTGGCTCAGCAACAACAGCTGTCATATTAACTGGTTTAATAATTCATGGTGTTAGACCAGGGCCAGACTTATTCAGAGAACAACCAGAATTTTTATATGGAATTTTTGGTGCTATGCTTATTTCTAATATTTTATTTTTTATTTTTGGTTTTTTCGGGGCAAAGCTTTTTGCTAGAATCACATTAGTGCCAAATAAAATTTTATGGCCAATGATATTTGCCTTATCGGTATGTGGAACATATTCCCTAAATCAATCTATAATTGACATATGGATAATGTTATTTTTTGGTGTTGTTGGATTTTTTATGAGAAGGTATGGATTTTCTGTAGTACCAGTCATAATAGGTTTAATTTTAGGAGAACTTGTAGAAGGTACACTAAGGCAATCTTTAGTAATTTTTGATGGAAACTGGTTAATGTTTTTTACTAGGCCCATAGCTTTAACTTTTTTTATTTTAGCTCTAATCGCATTAGCTTTTCCGCTGATGAAAAGAAAATAAATAAACAACTCATCTTGCTTTCTCTGTTCTATGTAGTTAAATTGCCAAAACAAATGCTAAGCGGGCATAGCTCAGTGGTAGAGCGTCTCGTTGCCAACGAGAAGGTCGAGGGTTCGAGCCCCTTTGCCCGCTCCATTTAAAAGATGGATGAACTTTTTAAAAAAAAATGTACTACTGGTGAAGTTAAAAAACCACCTTTTGACATAAGTGAAATTCACAAATACCTAAACAAAGTTGATGGATGGGAGCTTAAAAGCAATATGGTCAAAAATCACTATTTAGAAAAAAATTTTAAATTTCAAAATTTTATTGAAAGCCAAGAATTTGTAAATAAAGTTAGTTCAATTGCAGAACTAGAAGGACACCATCCAGATATACACTTCGGTTGGGGTTATGCTAAAATTAAAATCTCCACCCACGCTATTGAAGGTTTAGCTGAAAATGATTTTATAATAGCTGCAAAAATTGATCAAATTTAATTAGTGGTTAAAATGTCGGACACCAGTGAAAACCATTTTTGCTTTAGCTTTGTTGGCAACACTCACAATTTCTTGATCTCTAATTGATCCTCCTGGTTGAACAATTATTCTTACACCAGCTGAGATCAATGAGAGCACTCCGTCAGCAAAAGGAAAAAAAGCGTCTGAAGATGCTATTGAATTTTTAATTTTGCTAGCTTGAAATAGCTTTGCCTTTTGTAGGGCAATTTTACAACTATCCAGACGACTTGGTTGACCTGCACCGATTCCAATGGTTGAAAAATTATTAGTAAGCACAATTGCATTCGATTTAACATATTTTGCAATATTAAAAGCAAATTCTATTTCCTTTAATTCCAGTAATGTTGGCTTATTTTTCGTAACAAATTTTAAATCCCTTTTATTAAAAATAGACTTATCTTTTTCTTGCAACAAAAATGATCCATCAAATGCTTTAATTGATGTCTGTTTTTTCTGTTTATATTTTGAAATATCTACAATCCTTAAATTTTTCTTTTGTTTTAAAATATTAAGTGCATCTTTTTCAAAACCTTTAGCCAAAATAACCTCTATAAATTTTTTATTTAATTTAAGTGCAATTACTTTATTAATTTTAAAATTACAAGCTATGACACCTCCAAATGCACTAATAGGATCACAAGCGAAAGCATTATTAAAAGATACTATAGGTGATTTGTTAATCGAAACACCACAAGGATTAGCATGCTTAACAATTACAGTGGCTGTATTTTTTTTAAAAGAAGCTAGGATTTCTAAGGAAGTAAAAATATCATTATAATTATTATAACTAAGATCTTTACCACCTAATTGATCTAGACCTGTCCCTTTATCATTGTAATCATTTATGTATAAAGAACTTTTCTGATGTGGATTTTCACCATATCTTAGTTTTTTAAATCTACGACCAAAAATTGTTTTTCTTTCGGGAAATTTAATATTTAATTTTTGATTGAACCAATTAGCAATCATCGAATCGTAATAAGCGGTTAAACCAAAGGCTTTACTTGACATATACTCTCTAAAATTTAATGTTGTTTTACCGTTATTTTTTTCAATTTCATTTGCTAAATCATAATAATCACTTTTATTTGTAACTATTAAAACATTTTTAAAATTTTTTGCTGCAGCTCTTACCATAGTAGGCCCTCCAATATCAATATTTTCAATAATTTCTTTGTCATTTTTTGAATTAGTTATAATTTTTTGAAAAGGATAAAAATTAACAATAATTAAATCTAAAGATGGAAATTTTTGTTTAGTCATTTCTTGCGTGTGTTTTTTATTAGATCGATCATGCAGGATACCGGCATGAATTTTTGGGTGTAAAGTTTTTACACGTCCATCCAACATTTCTTTAAATCCCGTGTAAGCAGATACTTCAGTGCAATGATAACCTAATTGTTTAATCGACTTATAAGTTCCACCAGAGCTTATAATTTTAACTTTATATTTATTTAGTGTTTTAAGTATTATGGATAGATTCTCCTTATCTGATACTGATATTAAAGCTGTCTTAATTTTTTGTTTCATATCTAATTATTTCTTTTTAACTCCCAGCTAATACTTTTATTTTCTCCGTTATTAAGAGATCCAGAAATTGTTATACAAA
>CAJQTC010000004.1 GCA_905618885.1 uncultured Pelagibacteraceae bacterium | reverse complement strand
TGAAGTTTACAACTTCTTCAACAAGTTCGTTATCTTTAAATTCACCATTTATTTTACTTAAGTTTTCATGAAGTTTTTTGGAAGAAAATATTTCTTTATAAGCTTTATTAAGTTCCATAATTTTTTTATTATCATAATTTTTTCTTCTAAGCCCTATTAAATTTAATCCTTGTAAGTAATTTCTATTTCCAATCGATAAACCAAATGGAATAACATCTTTTAGTACTCCGGTCATACCGCCAATCATAGCTAACCTCCCAACTCTTGTGAACTGTTGAACTGCAGAATTTCCTCCTATCACAACTGAATCTTCTATAGTCACGTGTCCGCCTAGCGGAACATTATTTGCTATAATTACATTGTTTCCAACTTTACAATCATGTGCAATGTGAGATGAAATCATAAACAAGCAATCATTACCTATGCTCGTTTGTCCTCCTCCTCCAGCTGTTCCTGGATTAATAGTCACATGTTCTCTTATAATATTTCTTTCTCCTATAACTAAACTGTTAGGTTCATTTTTATATTTTAGATCTTGAGGCGTGGTTCCAATACTTGAGAATGGAAAAATTTTCGTTCCCTTTCCTATTGTGGTGTTACCCTCAACATGTACGTTTGAAATTAATTCAACACCGTCATCTAATTGAACTAAATCTCCAATATTACAGAATGGCCCTATTTTTACATTTGAGCCAATTTTTGCTTTTTTTGAAATAATACTAGAACTGTGTATCATTTTTTATCCACTATTGTTGCAGACCATTGAGCATCAGCCATTCTTTTTCCATCTACTTTTGCTGTACCTTTATATTTCCAAACTTTACCATGTGATCTTACAGCTTCTATTTCTAAATGAAGTTCGCAATCAGGTATGACAGGACTTCTAAATCTGGCTTTGTCTACACCCATTAAATAAACTAATTTATTATCATATTCCTTAGGATCTATTCCATACGCTGTCAAAGCAGCAGCAGCCTGTCCAAAGGCTTCTACAATTAAAACTCCAGGCATGACTGGTTGTCCAGGAAAGTGGCCCTGGACGTAAAAAGCATTTTTTTTAACATACATAATAGCTGTTGCTGATTTTAAGTGAACAATATTAATAAGTTTATCGATTAAAAGCATTGGTGCTCTATGGGGTAATAAACTTTCTATTTTTTTCCTGTCAATTATATCGTTCATTTTTTTTTTGAATTTTTTATAAATTCTTTTAACGGTACGGCAGGATAACCCATAACAACTGTTCTGTCCGGTATATTTTTAACAACTCCACTACCTCCAGCTATTTTAACATTATTTCCAATTCTTAAATGACCGGAAATACCTGCTTGACCACCAATTGAAACATTGTCACCGATAACTGAACTACCGGCAATACCAACTTGCCCTGCTATCATACAATTATCACCGATTTTTACATTATGCGCTACATGTACCTGATTATCTAAAAAAGTATTTTTACCAATTACAGTATCATCTATAGAACCTCTATCTATTGTGCAATTAGAACCAAGTTCAACGTTATCTTTTATTAATAGTTTTCCAATATGAGGAAATCTTAAATTTTTTTCTTTTATAGGGATAAAACCAAAACCCTTTAAGCCAATTTTACAACCATCCTGGATAACTACGTTGTTTCCTATGATTGTGTTTTTTATAACTACCTGCGAACCAATTACACAATTTTCTCCAATTACTACATCGTGCTCGATGATAGAATTATTACCTAATATCGTATTTTTTCCTATTTTACAGTTATTGCCAACAAAAATATTATTTCCAAAACTTACCTTAGGGTAGTTTAATTTTATAGGTTCTTTTAATGTGGTATCGAGTGAATCAATATCAGCATTGGGATAAAATTTTCTAGTAACTTTACATAATTCAAAAAGGACATTTTTTACTATGATTGCTTTGCAAGTATTTGGTAGGTGGATCTTTAGTTTGTCTGTCGTTAGACAGCAAACTGCTTTAGTAGATTTTGCGAAATTTATATAATTAATAGATTCAAAAAAAGTTATATCTGAGTTTTTAGCTTCATTTAAAGACTTGATGTCAGATATTAAAATATTTTGTTTTGGGTTAATATTTTCTAAAAT
>CAJQTC010000003.1 GCA_905618885.1 uncultured Pelagibacteraceae bacterium | reverse complement strand
AATACAGGATGTTTAATTTTAACTTCAAATCTAGGTGTTTCACTATTTATGTACATTTTACTGTTCGCTGGAATGCATTTTTGGGATAAATATGCTTCAAAAATAGGCTATGGATGGAGCGAATGAGAGGAACCAAATTTCAGCTAAAAGTATGGACATATTTGAAGAAAATACCACGTGGAAGCGTTAAAACCTACTCTCAGGTGGCTAAAGGCATAGGAAAACCCCTTGCCGTACGAGCTGTGGCCAATGCTATAGGTAAAAACCCTTACCCACCAAAGATACCATGCCATAGAGTGATAAGATCAGATGGATCGCTTGGCGGCTACTCAGGCAAAGGTGGCATCAAGACAAAGGAATTGTTGCTAAAAAAAGAAGGCATAACCTTCTAGTATTGTTATTTAACGGGCGTTTTAGAAAAATACCCTACTCCGTCGGTGTTAAAGCTTAGCTCACGGCTCAGTTGTACTCAGAAGATATCAATCTAAAAAAATAAGGTATCTATGGACGTTTAAACACTATATTCCATTAGTGCAGGGCTCTAGAAGTGGCTTTAGTTAAAGTTTCTAGAACCGCCAAATGTGTTGTTAACAATACCGTATTCAACCCTCCAAAATGTATATATATCGACATATTTAGCTTATTTAAGGTGTAACTCCTTAAATTCTTAGCTTTAAGTTGCATTCTGCAGGCTGATTGTGGGATTTTTACTGAGAATATTAATTAAATTAAAATAATTAAAAATATCAATAAAAACAATGATTTAAATTTAACAGTTGATCTATAATATTAATTATTAGTAGTAATATTCAATTAAAAAGACTAATTAGTTTTCTTCTTTTTTTTTATTCTCCACCTAGAACCCTCTCTAACAATATAACCACAGCAGTTAGAAGAACGGCATTTACAAGGAAAGTCTTTATAATTTTCGTCAAAACCAAAACCGTAATCATAGGAAAGCTCTTCTCCTTTTTTTATATCTCTTATTGAACTGATCCAAAGTTTAGTACCCTTCCCTGTTACTTCGCAGTTAGGATCGCAAGAATGATTAATTAGTCTTGCTGTATTATATTTATAATCTCCGTCCATGTCATATTTTTTGTTTATATTAAACAAATAGATATGTTTATCGTTATCAAATTTTTTATTTGTTTCTGTTTCTTTTTTAGAAATTAATCTTCCTCTGTACTCTATAACTTTTATATCATTCTTAATATTTTTGGTTGCCACAAGTCCATGATTGCTAATTTTAGATTTTATTATTCTATACATTTGGTTTTTGAAAATTATTTAAAAAAAGTATTTGAGAGATATAAATACTATTATAGGAATTGTCAAAAAAGATACGATCGTTGACACAACAATGGTGCTTGCAATGCTGTTAACAACTTTCTTAGAAGAATACATTGATCCGACTAAATAGGTAAGGATCGCACTTGGCATTGCGCATTGAATAAGTAAAACACCAGCAGGAACCCCTTTTAGTTCAAAAAAATAAATTAACCCTAAAGCAACTAATGGTCCTAAAATCAATCTCGCAAATGTCGATATTATTGCGCTCTTTAAAGAAAAAACTTTAAGTTTGGTAAGTGCTATACCAAGAGACATCAATATTAATGCAATTGTTGAGTAAGCCAGTAAAAAAGCTGTGTTCTCAATAAATTTAGGTGGGTGGACATTATAGTATAAAAAACCAACTGCTATTAAAACTGCATAAACAGGGACACTTTCTAAAAAAATTTTAAAGCTTATTTTTTTACTTGCTAAAAATACCCCTAATGTAAAATGAGATATTATTACTACTGCTGAAATTGCGGAAGCTACCCCTAAACCAATTTTTCCATAAGCAAATAAACAGATAGGTAAACCCATATTACCACAATTAGGTAGAATCAATGGTGGGAGTTCACTTAAGTAATCCTTTTTTTGTATTGAAAGAATAATTATTCCGATTATAGCAAATCCTATTATTGCTAAAAGTGTATAGAAAAAAAAACTAATAAATAAATTAAAACTGATACCAGTTGAAGTGATTGCATAAAAAGCTATGCCTGGAGATCCGAATTTTGCAGCAAAGTTAGTTATAAATTTTGTATCGTAGTTAGGGTTTTTTTTACCTAAATAAAAACCTATTCCAATCAATGTAAACACAGGAACGATTACATCTATTAACTTAAGATATATTTCCATGCTTAAACTTTTTTAGTTTTTGTTTTTATTTTTTTATTAAATCCAATAGCTAGTTCAAACTCTGATAAACGCATATAAATAGATCTTAATTCAGTTATTCTTGTCCAATTTTGAAGAAATAAAGAAAAACTGGACTGTACCTCTCTAAATGCGCTAGATGTTTGAACTAAAACCCCTAGTGTCATAGCACCGGTAAATAAACCTGGCCCCATGAGTAAATATGGAACCATAACCATAGATTGATTGTACATAATTATCCAAAGATCAAAATAACCATAATGTAAAAATAGTTTGTGATAGTTAAATTTAATTCCTGTAAATAATTGTAGAATTGTACCAGGTCCTGCATAATTAATTCTATCGTCTTCCGCATAAACTAACTCTTTTCTAAAAGCAGCTTCTACTTTTTGGTTGTTATATTCTAAGCCAGGTAGTTTAATTCCAACTATCCAGCTTATGAGAAGACCACCTAAGCTTGCTGTTAACGATACAACAACTAAAGATCCAGATATGTCTTTAAAAAAAGGTATAATTACATTTTCAGACAAACCCCAAAGTATTGGTATAAAAGCAATTAGTAGCATTAAAGCTCGAACAATTTGAAGTCCTAAACTCTCAACTATTTTTGCAAAATTCATTGCATCCTCTTGTATACGCTGAGATGCTCCTTCTACTTTCGCATCAGCAGCTTTCCAGTAAGGCATATATGAGTATGTCATAGCTTCTCTCCATCTAAATGCCCACAGGCGAGTAAAGTAATTTGTTATCGTGTAAATAATCACATATGGAAGTGCTAATTTAAAAAAAATTATTATACCTTCGTAAAATTCAGAAATTTCTCTTTCAGGAGCTTTTTGTAAAAGATCGTAAAATCCTTTGTACCATTGATTAATTTTAACATCGATCCATGTTTGTGAGAATAGAGATAAAATAATAAACAAAGAACCACCCCAAGACCAAAGTATCCATTTCCTGTCAGTGAAAAAACTACGCCACATAATTAATTTTTAGTGAAATTTTCTTCATAAGATTTAATAACAAATTTTTTTTGTTTAGATTTAATTACTGTAAATTCTATGTTGTTAGCCGTAGCATAATCCATGGCTTTTTCTTTAGAAGAAAATTTTAATTTAACCTCATCTAAAGTATCATCTGATGACTCCCACCCCATTAAAACATTGTTATTAGGATCCCTAGTCTCAAATTCTAGTATCCAATTTTTTATCTTACCTCTACCAGACTGCATTGACGTTTTAGTTGGGATGTATATTAGTGCTTTTTTTTTCATGAATGGACTGTGAAATAAAATTTAAATGTATAAATTAAAATTAATACCTTATTTAGAGTTAGTAACCTTGTTTTTAAAAAATTTTGCAATTAATGATATGCAGCCCTGAGATAAGGTTTTATCCAGTGAATCTATAAAATATTCAATT
>CAJQTC010000002.1 GCA_905618885.1 uncultured Pelagibacteraceae bacterium | reverse complement strand
AGAAAACAAAACAAAGAAACACTCATCTTTAATAGAACAGGTCTTTTAATAGACTCTTATTTCTCAGGGCCAAAAATTAAGTGGATACTAGATAACGTTCCGGTAGCTAAAAAGTTGATGAAGAAGAAACAATTGCTTTTTGGAACAATCGACAGTTTTTTAATTTGGAGACTGACAGGAGGAAAAATTCATGCAACCGACGCAACTAACGCAAGCAGGACAATGATTTACAATATTGCCAACAATAAGTGGGATGAAACAATTCTTAAAATTCTCAAAATTGATAAAAATATTTTACCTACTGTTAAAGATTGTTCAGCTGACTATGGATCAACGCACCCATCTATTACTGGAAAACCGATTTCTATTAGTGGCGTAGTAGGTGACCAACAATCTGCCTCTATTGGTCAATGTTGTTTTGACCCAGGATCATTAAAAAGCACATATGGCACTGGTGCTTTTGTACTTTTAAACACAGGATCTAAAATTATTTATTCAAAAAATAGATTGCTCACTACGATAGCTTATCGAATTAAAGGCAAAACTACTTACGCAATGGAAGGATCAATATTCATTGCAGGAGCTGGTATACAGTGGCTAAGAGATAAATTGAATTTTTTTAAAGATGCCGCTGAAACAGAAAATATTGTTAAATCTTTAAAAGATAATAAAGGAGTTTATTTAGTTCCAGCATTTACAGGTTTAGGAGCTCCTTATTGGGATGCAAATGCTAGGGGTGTTTTGAGTGGGCTCACAAGAGATACCGGACCTAAAGAAATTATAAGAGCTACGATTGAGTCGGTTGCATACCAAACATATGATTTATTTGAAGCAATGAAACATGATGGATTAAAACCAAAACTTGTTAAAGTTGATGGAGGGATGGTAATGAATAACTGGTTTTCACAATTTTTATCTGATGTAGTTGACATAAAAGTCTTAAGGCCAAAAGTTCAAGAGACCACGGCTCTAGGTGCTGCTTTTATGGCCGGACTTCAAATTGGAGTTTATAAATCTTTAAAAGATATTTCTAGAAATTGGCATTTAGATAAAAATTTCACCCCTAAAATTAAACCTAAGGAAAGAAATAAATTAGTCAAAGGGTGGTCGGCAGCAATTAAGAAAACGCTAACTCAAACAATCTAAGATTGTATTATTTTACCCCCATTTTTACTTCTAAATGAGCTTTACATAAAGTTCATTTTGAGTTTTAATCCAATATTGAAAACTCGAAAATCTAATAATTAACCTCAACAAAGGAAAACATGTTTAATAAATTTAAAACTATTCTTGCTGTTGCTGTTGCCTACTCATTAGTAATTTCATCTGCATATTCTGATGCAATTACTGACTTAGCTAAAGGTGAATTTAGTCTTTCAACTATTTCTGAGAAAGAAAGAATTAAAGAACTAAAATGGTTCCAAGGAGCTGCAAAGCCATTCAAAGGAATGTCTATAAAAGTAGTTTCTGAAGGAATACCAACTCACGTTTATGAGTCAAAAGTTCTTACCAAAGCTTTTGAGGACGTAACTGGCATTAAAGTCACACACCAAATAATTGGTGAAGGTGATGTAGTAATGGCTGTACAAACACAAATGCAAACTAACGTTAGTATTTACGATGCTTACGTTAATGACTCAGACTTGATTGGTACGCACGCGCGTATGCAACAAGCTGTTAATCTAACTGATTGGATGAAAGGTGAGGGTAAAGATGTTACTTCACCAACTTTAGATCTTGAAGATTTCATAGGCCTGCAATTTACTACTGGTCCAGATGGAAATCTTTATCAACTACCAGATCAACAATTTGCTAACCTTTATTGGTTTAGAAAAGATTGGTTTGATAGACCTGAAATTAAAAAAGCATTTAAAGCTAAAAACGGATATGAATTAGGTGTACCAGTTAACTGGTCTGCTTATGAAGATATCGCTGATTTCTTTTCAAACGATGTAAAGAATATTGACGGTGTTAGAATATACGGTCACATGGACTACGGTAAAAGAGCTCCAGACTTAGGTTGGAGAATGACTGACGCTTGGCTATCAATGGCTGGCGGAGGAAGCAAAGGATTACCTAATGGAGTACCGGTAGATGAATGGGGAATAAGAATGGAAAAAGGTTCTTGTAACCCTGTTGGAGCTTCTGTAACAAGAGGTGGAGCTACTAACGCACCTGCTGCTGTTTACGCAATTAGAAAATGGGATGAATGGTTAAGAGCTTACGCACCGCCGGAAGCTGCAACAATGGACTTTTATCAGTCTTTACCATCTCTATCTTCAGGAAACGTTGCTCAACAAATTTTCTGGTACACAGCTTTTACAGCTTCTTTAGTTGGAAAAAGCGATACTAATAAAGTAGTTGATAAAGACGGCATGCCGTTATGGAGAATGGGACCATCGCCAAAAGGACCATATTGGGAAGAAGGCATGAAGCTTGGATATCAAGATGTTGGATCATGGACTTTATTTAAGTCTACTCCAATTGACAGAAGAAAAGCTGCGTGGTTATACGCTCAATTTACAGTTTCAAAAACTGTATCTCTTAAGAAAGCTGACGTTGGCTTAACATTTGTTAGAAAAAGTACTGTTAACCATAAGCACTTCACTAAGAGAGCGCCTGAATTAGGTGGACTTATTGAGTTCTATAGATCAGACAACAGAAATGTTTGGTCACCAACTGGTATTAACGTTCCAGATTATCCGAAACTTGCACAATTATGGTGGCAACATATTGGTGAAGTTAACTCTGGCACATTTACACCACAACAAACTATGGATCGTCTTGCAACAGAGATGGACTTAGTTATGTCTCGTATGGAAGCTGCAGACAAAGGTAGTAACGCATACGGTGGATGTGGACCAAGACTGAACAAACCAAGAGAAGCGTCTTATTGGTTAAATCAAAAAGGTTCGCCGAAAGCTAAAGTTAACGAGAAACCTCAAGGAAAAACAGTTCCATTTGCGAAAGCTTGGAATTAATTAAGAGGTTAATCTAAATTTAAAAGGGGGCATTTATTGCCCCCTTTTTTTTAAAACCAAATTCTAAAATTATTATGAGTCTAGAGTTAAAAAATATTGAAATGAAAGTGGGAGTTGAGACTTACATTCATCAAACTAATCTTAAATTAGAAAAAAATACTATTAATATATTGTTGGGTTCAACATTAGCTGGGAAAACTACTCTTATGCAAATTATGGCTGGACTTCTTAAACCTACTAGTGGTGAAATCTGGTTTAACGAAAAAAATGTTACAGGCTTAAAAGTCCAAGGACGAAATGTTTCTATGGTCTATCAACAGTTTATTAATTACCCAAATTTTACAGTTTTTGAAAATATAGCATCACCACTAAAGATTATAGGTATAAATCATAGCGAAATAAAAGAGCGTGTAGGTAAAGTTGCTGAATTATTAAAATTATCTCCTATGCTAGATAAAAAACCAGATGAACTATCTGGTGGACAACAACAAAGAACAGCATTAGCGAGAGCGTTAGTGAAAGATTCTGATTTAATCTTATTAGATGAACCTTTGGCTAACCTAGATTTTAAGCTACGAGAGGAACTTAGAGAAGAACTTCCTAAATTATTTGAAGATAGAGAGTGTATCGTAGTTTATGCAACTACAGAACCAACCGATGCATTAATGATGGGTGGTAATACCGCAACTTTACTTAAAGGAAAAGTAATTCAATATGGAAAAACATTAGACGTGTACAACAATCCTCACAACTTAAGCTCAGCTGAAGTTTTTAGTGAACCGCCCTTGAATATTACTGATATTCAGAAGATCGGTGATACGTGTTCATTTTTAGATAATAGTGCCAAATGGAAAACGAAAATGAACATTAGAGACGGATACTATAAAATTGGAATTCGACCTCATAACGTTACAGTTAAAAAAAACGGAGATAATTCAGTTGAAATTAAAGGTAAAATTTTAATTTCAGAATTAAGTGGATCTGAAAGCATAATACACTTTAAGAATGGAAAATTTAATTGGGTTTCCTTATCTAGTGGCGCGCACCAAATAAATGTAGGTGAAGAAATGAAACTTTACATGAATGTAGATGAATGTTTATTCTTTGATCAAAGCAACAGGCTGGTAAAGAATGTCTAAAGTTACGTTAAAAAACTTAAGCCATAGTTACTTAAAAAAACAAGAAAGAGATTCTGATTTTGTTCTTACTAACATCAATATCGATTGGAACGACGGCGGTGCCTATGCCTTGCTTGGTCCGTCAGGCTGTGGAAAAACTACGTTATTAAATATTATCTCTGGCTTATTAGTCCCAACAAAAGGTGAAGTTTTATTTAATGATAGAGACGTCACACAATTAAATCCTGTTCAAAGAGATATTGCACAAATTTTTCAATTTCCTGTTATTTATGACACGATGAGCGTTTACGACAACTTAGCTTTTCCATTAAGAAACAGGGGTTTGTCTGAAACAGAAATAGATTCTAAAGTTAGAGAAATTGCTGAAATGTTAGAGTTAACTTCTACCTTAAATAATAGAGCATCAGGTTTAACAGCTGATGGAAAACAAAAAATTTCATTAGGTCGTGGCTTGGTTAGATCAGATGTAAATGTAATTATGTTTGATGAGCCACTAACAGTGATTGATCCTCACTTAAAATGGGTTTTAAGATCAAAATTAAAAGAACTTCATCAAAAAATTAAAAGAACAATGATCTATGTTACTCACGATCAAACAGAGGCCTTAACCTTTGCTGATCAAGTTGTTGTAATGCATGAAGGTCAAATTGTTCAAACCGGAACTCCAATTGAACTTTTTGAAAAACCAAAACACACATTTGTAGGTCACTTTATTGGATCACCTGGTATGAATCTACTTCCATGTAAAATTACAAATGGAGAGATTAATTTAGCAGGGCAAAGAATTGCGAGTAACACAAGTATTAAAAAAACTAATTTTGAAAAAACACAAGTTGGTATTAGACCTGAGTTTATCAATTTTTCTAAAGATGGTATTCCTGCTAAAGTTTTAAAAGTAAATAATATAGGAAGACACAAAATAGTTGATGTAGAAATTG
>CAJQTC010000001.1 GCA_905618885.1 uncultured Pelagibacteraceae bacterium | reverse complement strand
TTAACAGTTACTATGTGGACACCTTTTTCTGTTAATGCATTTAGATAGGCGGGTAAAGTAGACACTAATGTCTTACCTTCACCAGTTTTCATTTCTGCAATCTTTCCTTGATGTAAAAAAATTCCTCCAACTAATTGAGTGTCATAGTGCCTTTCATTCAAAACTCGATTTGCTGCCTCTCTTACTAACGCAAAACTTTCTGGGATGATCGAATCAAGAGAACTGCCATTTTTAAGTTTTTCTTTTAAGATATGAGTTTTAGCTTTTAGCTCTTCATCATTTAAATTCTTAAAATTAAACTCCTGATTGTTAATTTCATCCACTAAAGGTTTAACATTAGCCAATTCTTTTTGATTGCCTGTTTTAAAAATTTTATTTAATGCTTTTGTAAATAAACTCATATTAGTAGGTGATAGTAATATTACCAATACTCTATATATGTATTTATAAATTAAATTAAACAATAATTATGACAATAAATTTAAAAAATTTCTTAAGCTCGAACAAAAGAACATCAAAAATAGGTCACTTTCAGGAGCTCAAAGATATAGAGGGCCTAAACGTGTCTGCAGTCTCTGCTGATCTTTATGAAAATGGAAGAGATGATCTTTCATTATTTTATTTTCCAGATGGAGCGAACTATGCTGTTGCATATACTCAAAATTCAATTGTTTCAGAATCGATTACCTGGAACAGGGAAAACACAAAAAATAATATTAAAGCATTAGTTGTTAATACTAAAAATGCAAATACATTTACTGGTGAGCAAGGGCTAAGTAGTCTTGATGACATAGCTAAAACTCTCACAGAATCTTTAAGAAAACTTGAAAATGAAAATAAATACGAAAAAACTAAAATCAAAGATATATTATTTGCGTCAACGGGGGTTATTGGAGATAAATTTCCTGCAGAAAAAATTAAAGCAAACATTCCTAATTTAGTTTCAAATTTAAGAATTAATCAGAATAAGTTTATCTGGCTTAAGGTAGCATCAGCAATGATGACTACTGATACCAAGCCAAAAGTTGCTTATTCAGAAATAAAACTTGGTGACAAAGTAGTGAGAATAGCCGGGGTAGCAAAAGGATCAGGTATGATTGCACCTAATCTAGCAACTATGTTTTCTTTTATTTTTACAGACGCTGACATTTCTTCTGTCGTATTAAATAAATATTTAAGTAATGTTTTATCAAAAACTTTTAACGCTATAACTGTTGATAGTGACACTTCGACTAATGATATGGTTGCAATATTTGCAACTAAAAAAATTAAGAATAAAAAATTAAATACGATATCAAGCAAAGAAGCATTAAAATTTGAAAAAGCGCTAGCAATTGTTTGTTTAGAATTATCAAAACAAATAGTTGCTGACGGAGAAGGTGCAAAAAAATTTATAACTATAAAAATTAAAAATTCTAAAACCACTGAAAGTGCAAAAAAAATTGCTTTTTCAATTGCTAATTCTCCATTAATAAAAACAGCTGTAGCAGGCGAAGACCCTAATTGGGGAAGGATTTTGATGGGGATAGGAAAATCAGGTGAAAAAATAGAACCAAAAAAATTAATTATTAAGATAGGAGAATTTATTGTGGCTGAAAACGGAAAAATTTCTGAAAGTTATAACGAAGAAAAATTGCAAGAATATATGAAATGGGATTCAATTCTTATTGAGATTGATTTAAAGCAAGGTCATGAACAATATGAATGTTACACCTGTGATTTTACACATGACTATATTGATATCAACGCACATTATAGAAGAAGTTAGTTGTTAAAATAATCATTATTACTATTATAATCTTATGATCAAATATCTCTTGAAATGTAACAATAAACATGAATTTGAAAGTTGGTTTTCAGAATCTAAAGAATTTGAAAAATTAAAAAAACAAAAATTAATTGAATGTATTTTTTGCCAGTCAATAGATGTTGATAAATCAATTATGTCCCCAAGTATTGTCTGTAAGAAAAAAAATGTTGAAAAAAAACTTAATAATAAAGATTTTATTAAAATGAAAAAAAATTTAACCAAGATGAAAAAATTTGTAGAAAAGAATTTTAAATTTGTGGGCGACAAATTTCCTCAAGAAGCAAGAGAGATTTATTATGATAACAAAAAAAATAAAAAAATTTATGGAACAGTAACATCAGAAGAAAGATTAGAGCTGGAAGAAGAAGGAATAGAGTTAACTAGCCTTCCATGGGTAGATAATAAAAAAAATTAATTCTTTTCAACTGCTATTATATAGTTAACTGACATATCCTTAGTTTTTTTCCATTCTTGAAAAATAGGATTGTAAGTTAAACCACTTGAATTAGTAATTGAGAATTTTAAGTCAGTAAGTTTTCTTTCTAGCTCTTCAGGCTTGATAAATTTATTCCAATCATGTGTTCCTATTGGGAGCCACCTTAAAATATACTCAGCGCCTAATATTGCTTTTATATATGAAGTGAATGTTCTATTGATAGTGGCTGTAAACATTAATCCTCCTTGTTTCAGAAGGCCATAACAAGAAGCAAGATATAAATCTAAATTTTCTACATGCTCTATAACTTCTAAATTTAAAATTACGTCAAATTCGCCCTTTTGTTTCAAATTTTCAGGCACGGTATTTAAATAATTTATATTTAAGTTATTTTTTTTGGCGTGTAACTTTGCCACTTGAATGTTTCTATCTGACGCATCTACACCAGTTACCTCTGCTCCTAGTCTTGACATAGGCTCACTAATTAGGCCACCACCACATCCTATATCTAAAATTTTTAAATTCTCCAAAGGAAGTTTTTTATTTTTATCAATTTTAAAATAATTTAAAGTAATATCTAAGATATGTTCAATCCGTATTGGGTTAAACATGTGTAAAGGTTTGAATTTTCCATTAATATCCCACCACTCATCGGCTATTTTAGAAAATTTATTAATTTCATCTTTATTTATTGTGCTCATTATTCTATCTTACATTTTCTTGTTAAATTTCTATATTAAGATATTTATAGCTAAAAATTAAATTGTATATATGACAAAAATTGTTATCAAATTTGGTGGTTCGTCAGTAGGTAGTATTGATAGAATAATTGCCGCAGCGAAGATAATTAAAAAAAAATTTGATAAAAACAATAAAATTATAGTTGTTGTTTCTGCAATGGCTGGAAAAACTAACGAATTAGTCAAACAATCAGAAAAAATAAGTAAAAATTTTAGCAAAAGAGAACTAGACGTTTTGTTAACCTCAGGAGAACAAGTTACGTCAGCTTTGTTAGCTGGAGCCTTAGAAGAAAAAGGTGTTAGAGCTAGGAGTTATATGAGTTGGCAAATACCTATTCTTACGGATGGTGACCATAACAACTCTCGAATAATCAACATGCATGTAGAAAAAATAAATAAATATATTTCCAATAAGGGAGTAGCAATTATTCCTGGATTTCAGGGTATTACAAAAGATGGAGAAATTACAACTATTGGCAGAGGAGGCTCTGATGCTACAGCAGTTGCAATAGCAAAAATTTTTAACACAGATGAATGTGAAATATATACTGACGTGGAAGGTGTTTATTCAACAGATCCAAGACATTTTTTGAAAGCTAAGAAAATTAATAAAATATCTTACGAAGAAATGCTAGAGATGTCATCTCTTGGTGCAAAAGTAATGCAAGCATCCGCTGTGCAAACTGCAATGATGTATGATTTACCCTTACATGTAAGGTCTACTTTTTCCGATGTTAAAGGTACTAAAATATTTAGTTCTGAGAACATAGATTATTCCAAAACTGTTACCGGGGTAACCTATACTAAAGATGAAGCCAAAATTACTCTTTTGGGTGTACAAGACAAACCTGGAGTTGCAGCAGACATATTTGAACCATTAGGAAAAAAATTCATAAATGTTGATATGGTTATTCAAAATATTTCACCCGATGGAAAAACAACTGATTTAACTTTCACAATTAAAAGAAGTGATTTAAATAAAACAATTAAGATTATAAAATCAAATAAAAAAAATGTTAAATATAAATCTATTAGTAGTGATAAAAAAGTATCGAAAGTATCAATTGTTGGAGCTGGAATGATAACTGCACCTGGCGTAACTTATAAAATGTTTAGAGCTTTAGCACAAGAAAAAGTGAATATTCTAGCAATTTCTACTTCAGAAATAAAATTATCAGTTATTATTAATGAAACAAATACTACAAAAGCTGTAAAAAAACTTCATACAGTTTTTAATCTAGACTAATTTTATGGTAATCAGACCACACAGAATTATAAAAAGAAAAAAAACCAAAAAAATAATGGTCGGCAAGGTACCGGTAGGTGGAGACTCGATTATATCTGTTCAATCAATGACCAATACAATCACTTCTGATGCACCGGGAACTATTAAACAAATTATAGATTTAGAAAATGCAGGAGCAGACATAGTAAGAGTATCCTGCCCAGATGAAGCATCAACCCAAGCACTTAAAGAAATTGTTAGAGAAGTAAATGTTCCTATAGTAGCTGATATACACTTTCACCACCAGAGAGCTATTGAAGCAGCAAAAATGGGAGCTAGTTGCTTGAGGATTAATCCTGGGAATATTGGCGCAAGTAACAGAGTTATCGAAATAGTTAAAGCTGCTAAAGATTACAACTGTTCTATTAGAATAGGAGTTAACGCTGGATCCTTAGACAAAACACTCTTGGAAAAATATAAAGAACCATGCCCAGAAGCATTAGTAGAGAGTGCTATGTATAATGTAAAACTTATGGAAGATAATGATTTTTTTAATTTTAAGATAAGCGTTAAGTCTTCAGATGTTTTCTTAGCGGTTAAATCTTATGAGCAGTTATCAAAAGCCTGCGATTATCCTCTGCATGTTGGCATAACCGAAGCTGGTGGACTTTTAACTGGAAGCATAAAATCTTCTATTGGTATCGGGCAACTATTGATGCAAGGTATTGGAGACACAATTAGAGTCTCATTATCAGCAGATCCAGTTGAAGAAATTAAAGCTGGTTATGAAATTCTAAAATCTTTAAGTATTAGAGCGAGAGGAGTTCAAATTATATCCTGCCCTTCATGTGCTAGGCAAGCTTTTCCAGTTATAGACACTGTTAAAGTTTTAGAAAAAAAATTAGCTCACATTAAGACACCCATCACACTCTCTATAATTGGTTGTGTTGTTAACGGCCCTGGTGAAGCCGCTCAAACTGAAATAGGCTTAACAGGTGGAGGAC